>JAUYCD010000106.1 GCA_030692375.1 Candidatus Latescibacter sp.
AAAACTCGAAAATGATTTGTCAACCGCGTTGCTTGAGGTCTCAGAAGATAAAAAAACCATTCAAAAACTGGTGGGTTTCCAATGGGCTATATTTTAATGATTGGTAGCGAATTAGTATAAAATCTCTTTTACATGCATAATTCGGGTTAATACGAATCAGTGGTTCAGACAATTTTTTAACCTTCTCTTTTTTAACTTTCCCACTTCATTACAATACCTTACCATGCCCGCTATCTATGTATCCATCGCTCTCCCCGTTCCTCTGAACAGGACATTCACCTATTCGGTTCCACCCGAATTGGCGCCTTTCGCCGAGACCGGGCGAAGGGCCCTCGTTCCGTTCGGGAAGAGAATTCTCACCGGGTTCATTGTAGGAACGGCGGAACATCCCGGCGGCCTGTCTCCTGAAAAAATAAAGCCTCTCCTGGACATCCCGGACAGCGAACCGGTATTCGACAGTCACATGCTGGAGCTGGCCTCCTGGGTGGCCGATTACTACATTTCTTCCCTGGGCGAGGTGCTGAAAACCGCCATGCCTTTCGGGACAATGGTGAAATCACGGGTGCGGGTACATATAGTCGACTTCGACAGGCTCAGCCGACAGTCGAGCCTTCGACAGGCTCAGTCTAAGAGCACTGAGCTTGCCGAAGTGCCTCTTCCCAAAGCCCAGCGTGAAATGCTGGAAAAGCTCTCTGAATCCGGCCCCGTGCTTCTGCGAAAACTGCAGCGCGAATATGGCGAGCAAGCGGGCAGCGTTGTCCGCGCCCTTGAAAAAAAGGGGCTGGTTCGGCTGGAGCGGGAAATGACCGTCCCTGCCGCAGGACCGAAAACCGAGCGGCATCTAAAACCGGTTCCCGATAACGAGAGGGTTCTTCCCGCCCGGGCAAAAAAACAGGCGGAATGCCTCGAAGCGCTGCGAAAGCTGCCGGAAGGCATCCCTCTTGTGGAATTCCTGGAGCGCTACGGTTTCACACGCGGCGTGGTGAACTGCGTTGTCGACGCCGGTTATGCCCGGTATGAGGAAGTGGAGATACCACGAACCTCAAAGGTGCTCGAACAGGAGCATACCAGGGTCGACCATCCCCTGAACGAGGCCCAGAAAGAAAGCATCCAACTGATTCTGGAAGATACCCCCGGCCGTGCGCCCCGCCCGGTTCTCCTGAAAGGAGTCACCGGAAGCGGCAAGACCAGGGTCTATATCGAGCTGGTCAGAGAGGTTATGAGGCGGGGAAAAGGAGCGATCATCCTGGTTCCGGAGATAGCGCTGACCCCGCAGACCACCCGGTTTTTCACCTCGGTGTTTCCCGGCCGTGTGGCGGTGATCCATTCGGCGATGTCCCCCGGAGAGCGGTATGACATGTGGCAGCGCATCCACAGCGGGAACTGTGATGTGGTCATCGGCCCGCGCTCGGCGGTATTCGCTCCGCTCCCTTCCCCCGGCGTCATCGTGGTTGACGAGGAACACGATCAGTCCTATAAGCAGAAAGAGTCTGCGCCCCGCTATCATGCACGGGATGTGGCGGTGGTGCGCGGCGCGCTGCTCGGAATTCCCGTGGTGCTCGGCTCCGCGACCCCATCGATGGAATCCTGGCACAATGCCAGCATCGGCAAATACCGGCTTTCAGCGCTCCCGGAGCGTGTGGACTTCAGGCCTCTGCCTCAGGTTATCACGGTGGATATGAGGGAAGAACAGAAAGCGGGGAATCAGTCTTCGCTTTCCTTTACTCTCCGGGAGGAGCTTGCCAGATGCATGGAGCGCGGGGAGAAGAGCATTTTTCTCATCAACAGGAGGGGATTCGCCACCGGAGTCCAGTGCCGCTCATGCGGCAATACCCTCTGCTGCCCCGATTGCACGGCGGCGCTGGTGTACCATGCTTCAAAAAAGCTGGCGGTCTGCCATCTCTGCGGACATGAGCGGATAGTTCTCCAGCACTGCCCGGAATGCGGCGCCGATGATCTCCAGTATGTGGGCAGCGGCACCCAGCGGGTGGAGGCGGAGCTTCAGAAAATTGCCGGCGCGGACGGAATCATCCGTATGGATTCCGATACGACGCGCGCCCACGATGCCCATTTCCGTCTGCTCGAAGAATTCCGCACCGGAAAAGCGCCGGTTCTCCTGGGAACGCAGATGGTCGGCAAGGGTCTCGACATCCATGAAGTAACCCTGGTCGGGGTCGTATCGGCGGATTCAGCGCTCTACCTCCCCGATTTTCGGGCTGCCGAACGGACATTCCAGCTCATCACCCAGGTCGCCGGCCGCGCCGGGAGAGGGGATGTCCCAGGCACAGTCATCGTACAGACTTTCACCCCGGACAATTACGCTGTCCGGGCCGCCTGCCTTCAGAATTTCGATGCATTTGCGCAAACAGAGCTCGAAGCGCGCCAGGAAATCGGCTTCCCTCCTTTTTCACGGCTCATTCTCCTGGAACTCGCTTCCGATTCTTATCACTCCCTCCGCGCCGCGGCAGAAGAGAGGGCCTCGTTTCTCGCCTCCCGTCTCGGCGGTGAAACCGAGGTTATGGGCCCGGTGGAAGCGCCCATTGCCCGTATTCGAGGCAGGTACCGCATGCACATCCTTCTTAAATCCTCCCGAATTCATTCCCTGCGGGCGGTTATCCGCGAGATCATGGAAAATCAAAAAGGTACGGAAACCATCGCAGTGGATGTGGACCCTCTGGATATGATGTAATGGGTTGATTGATAGATGATCCTGCAAAAAGTATTTTTTACATTTTTTCTAGTGTTCCTTTACCTCACCCCCGGTCCCCCACTCCTAGTCAGGAGAGGGGGGTAACACTCGGCGTGACATGTCTTTACCCACACCTAATTAGGAGAGGGTGGCTGAAGGCCGGGTGCGGTTTCGACAGGACTGAAGACTTTGTAACACTTTTTGCCGCATCATCATTGATAGATGCCGAAACGGTTTCATCGTTCCCGCGAAGCGGCAACAAGTTCGGCATGACACGGTTCGCTGATAGAAAACACCCCTAATAAGTGAACTCTTTTTGAGGTGAACTAAAAATCTCATAATTTCGCTTGATTTTTTTCATTTTTAGTATATATTATCAACCGTTTAAAATACATTACGTTTGCAAGGTGCTTGTATAAACATTTCTGAACGGCGTACATGGAGAATAATTCCTCAGTCAAATTGTGGAAAAGTGTTTGTATCGCCTGTGAACCCGAATTCGAGGATCTGGTAAGTACTCTGATCTTCGAGTCCGGGTTTTCCGGTTTAGAGGAACGGAACGAATCCGGTTCCTTCCGGTTCAAAGCGTATTATCCTCTGTCGTTTTCTCCTGATCCCCTCGATACTTTACGAGAACTGCTGGAAACAACCTTCGGAAAGGATGCGGGAAAGAGAGTCAGCATTTACGCGGTCGAAACCATTCCCGGCGAAGACTGGGAAAAAGGCTGGCGTGCAGGTCTCGGGGCTGTGGAAACGGGAAAGCGGCTGGTTATTCGTCCCTCCTGGGTAAATTACTGCACTATTGATGAACGCATCGAGATCATCATCGATCCTAAAATGGCCTTCGGGACAGGAAGCCATGCCACTACCTTTCTCTGCCTTGAAGCTCTGGAGCGGTTGAATATAGCCGGACGGAGTGTGATCGATGCGGGCTGCGGATCGGGAGTACTCTCCATTGCGGCGGCGAAACTGGGGGCTTCACGGGTTTTCGCGTTCGACAACGATCCATTTTCGGTGGATAACGCCTGTGAAAATGTCCTGATCAACGGAATGCAGGATGTGGTTCAGGTGGAGCTTGCCGACCTCGAAAAGATTAGTTCGACAAGCTCACTAACACTAAAACCAGCCGACCTGGTTCTTGCCAATATAATCTATCACGTTCTGGTACGGCAGCTTCCTCTCTTCCGCTCATTTATGAATCCCGGAGGGGAAATTGTTTTTTCCGGTCTTCTATCCGGGCAGGAAACGCCTTTTCTGGAAAATATGCAAAAAGAAGGCTTCCATATCCTCTCCGTTTCTCATCGCGAGGAATGGATAGCGGTCATTGCCAATTTACTCTTGAATTCTCCGACGGAAAATCCTATACTATGTGAATAAATCCATATACAATGAACAGGCGCAAAACAGGCGCCGTCTGTTTGCCACCATCATTCATGCGGAGGGAACATGTTACGCCCGAAAAAAAGAATCGCCATTGCAGTAACCGTACTCCTGGCATTGTTATTAGCCGCCTTTAGTTCCGGCGCGCAGAACAAGCCCGCCGGAACGGCAAAAGTGGGGGACCACGGTATTCTCCACAAGGGAATGAAGACAACGGAGCATCCGGTAACTCCCAGCCCGGCCGAACAGAAGAAAAAAGAAGTCGCCGAGCGCCTGGACACCTCCAAACTCCTTTATACCGGCAAGGTGGTGGTGGACACCGACCCCAAAATGCTTACCCCCATGGAGAGCGTGGCAAAGTTTGCCGGGAAGGACTATATCATCGCCAAGACACCCCCGACAGTGGAATTTGCCGTGGTTCCGGTAGAACCTATGTGGCTCGGAGATTCGCCGGTGAAATCCAAGTCCAAGATCAGCAATGAACCCGGCCCCTGGTCGAACTGGTGTCAGGCGAATTTCGATTCCCGCACCGGCAAATTCTATTCAGCGATCGGCGACCACGGCAAGTATGACGCCCATATCCTCCTCGTAGAATATGATCCGGCTTCCAAGAAGGTGCGCTGCCTTCCCGAGGTAAACAAGGTACTGGGCCGAAAGATGGATCAGTTCGCCGAGGGGAAAATCCACGGCTGGCTGGATTTCTACAAGAGCAAAGATATTGACAAGGAGCACCTCTGGTACTGCACCTATTGGGCCAAATACGATGAGCCGGATGAGGAAGACTACGCCACCGGCTATGACGGCGGCCATGTCATGAGCTACGATGTGCTCACCGGCGATATTGTGGATTACGGAGTCCCATTGAAACGCGCTTCCTGGCCTTACCACCGGGTGGATACCAAACGGGGTATCATGTATGGTATCGGGATGCACCTCGAATTCCTCGCCTGGGATATCAATACCCAGACTACAAAATGGGCCGGTTTTCTCCCCCCCGGTTTGGCCTGGAACAACCGCGCCATTCTCATCGACGAGGAAACGGGAATGGTTTATACTTCCAACCATGATACCAAGGCCGATTCGCTCCGCCATATCATCAAGTACGACCCTTATAAAAACCGTTTCTTAAAACTCGCCTGCCATATTCCTTCAGATCAGGGTACATCCAGCAAGGGAAAAGCCGGAAACTACTCTCCCATGCGTGCCCAGACCCGGAAAGTTGGTACGGATGGACTTTTCTGGTGTGTAACTACCGGCGGTCAGATGTTCACATTTGACCCGGCGAAGGAAGAAATAATCGACAAGGGAGTCAACTGGCCCGGTGAACAGCGCTACACCTGCTCCATGGACCGGAGTCCCAAAGGAAGGTATGTCTACTATCTTCCCGGCGCGCACGGCCACGGTTATTCGGACGGCTCCCCGGTAATCCAGTACGACACCCGCACCGGTACAAAAAAGGTTATCTCGTTTATGTTCCCCTACTACTATGACAAGTACGGCTATACTCCGGGGGGGACTTTCTCCATCAAGCTGGATGACAGGGGCGAGCGTCTTTTTATACTGTGGAACGGCGCCTTTGTGGAGCATGCATCGGGAAGGAGTTCCGACACCTTCGGCCAGTGCTCGGTCATGGTTGTGAATATCCCGGCCAGCGAACGCCAGGAATAACCCTCGTCTCAATGACTTCAGGAAGCCCGCCTGAAGAAGGGGCGGGCTTCATTTTTTTCCCGGGGGAATTCCGTTTCCCGTAAGAGAAGCGGGAAGCCGGACGAATTTTCTCTCCCCCGTCACCCATCTCCGGAGGATTGCGATCATGCTGCGACCGGTTTGTTTTTCCGCGCTGCTCCTGGCGGCGGTCTGCCTGAATGCCGGTTATGCCGAAACGGATTCATCGTTCCCGGAACCGGCGACACGGGCGGAGAACATCAGGAGTACGTACACCAAATTCGAATACCGCATCCCCATGCGCGACGGTGTCAGGCTCTTCACCACCGTGTATCGTCCCACCGACATCTCGAAGAAGCAACCGATCCTCATGCTCCGAACCCCCTACAGCGTCGCCCCTTACGGCGCCGACCGCTACCGGACGGCGCTGGGGCCGTCCGAATCCTATGAAAAGGAAGGGTTCATCTTCGTGTTCCAGGATGTCCGCGGCCAGTTCATGTCGGAGGGCACATTCACCAACATGACACCGCATGCACCGGACAAAAAAAGCGGCACGATCACCAACGAAAGCACAGACACGTATGACACCATCCAATGGCTGCTCGCCCACATCGAAAACCACAACGGCAGGGTCGGCATGTGGGGCATCTCCTACCCGGGATTCTTCTGCGCGGCGAGTTCGATCGATTCCCATCCTGCTCTCAAGGCTGTTTCCCCCCAGGCGCCGGTCACCAACCTGTGGGGCGACGACTCGTTCCATAACGGCGCTTTTTACCTGCTCCACAACTTCCAGTTCTTCGGAGGATTCGGCAGAAAGCACGACGGGCCGGTCACCGAGATGCCCGAACGGCCGAAGTACCTGGACATGCCGGACGCCTACCGGTTCTTCCTCGAACTCGGATCGCTGAAGAATGTCAACGAAAAGTATTTCCATGACACCATCGGGTTCTGGAACGACATCGAAAATCATCCGAACTACGATGCCTTCTGGCAGCCGCGCAATATCCTTCCCCACCTCAAAAACATCACCGCCGCGGTCATGGTGGTGGGCGGGTGGTACGATTGCGAGGACCTGTTCGGGCCCCTCAAGAGCTACCGCGCCATCGAAGACAACAATCCCGGGATTTTCAATGTGCTCGTCATGGGGCCCTGGCGGCATGGCGGGTGGTCGGGCGACAGCGGCTCGTCGCTTGGTGACGCCGAATTCGGCTTCCCCACCTCGACCTACTATAACGACAACATCCTCTTCCCGTTCTTCAAGCACTTTCTTTCGGAGCCGGAGAAGGAGTACGCCTTCCCAGAGGCAATGGTGTTCGAAACGGGGGCGAACCGCTGGCGGTCCTTCGACTCATGGCCGCCAAAGAATCGCAGGACTCTCAATCTTTACCTCGGCGCGAAGGGCGCCCTCACGTTTTCACCGCCGGCCGACGGAAAGAACGCCGCCGACTCCTACGTGAGCGACCCCGGCAAACCGGCGCCCTTCACCTCAGACCTCGCCGCGCGCCGCCGTCCCCGTTTCATGGCGGAGGACCAGCGTTTCACCGCCAACCGCCCGGATGTGCTTGTGTACCGGACCGGGCCGGTGGACGAAGACCTCGCTCTCGCCGGGCCGATCCGGGCGCGCCTGTTCGTATCCACCACCGGCACCGACACCGACTGGATCGTGAAACTCATCGATGTCTTCCCCGACAGCATCCCGGGATACACCCCGAGATCCGACGATCCCGACCGCCGGGGACAGCAACTCCTCGTGCGCAGCGAGGTGATGCGGGGACGGTTCCGCGAGAGCCCGGATCGCCCGAAACCCTTCACTCCGGGCGAGATCACCGAGGTTTCCTTCGAGCTCCAGGACGTTCTTCACACGTTCGCGCGCGGGCACCGCATCATGGTGCATGTCCAGAGCTCATGGTTCCCCATGGTCGACCGAAACCCGCAGACGTACGTTCCGAATATCTTCAAGGCCGACGAGAAGGATTTCGTCGCGGTCACGAACACCCTGCACCGCTCGAAGGACGCCCCCAGCCGTCTCGAAGCGGGAGTTCTCCCCGGGGAGAAATAACGATGCCGATCCAGGATCATCCGGGAAAAGGAACCTTCTGAATTCTTTTATTGGAAAAAAGACTTGACAAAGACCCGAAAAAGCGTTATATAGTTCAATAGTTTCTAAACAGTATAGTTTATAAACCATTATTCGAGGGTTTCGCCATGTCGGACCTGTTTGTGCGTCATGCAGAAATCTGTAAGACTTTTTCAAACCCAAGGCGTCTGGAAATAATCAGCGCGCTCCGTGACAAGAAGGAATTGACCGCAAGCCAATTGCTGGAACTGATCGATACCAGCAAAGCAAATCTCTCTCAGCACATGGCTGTTCTTGTTCAGAAGGGTGTTGTGAAATCGAGGCGGGAAGGAATAAACGTTTTCTACCAGCTTTCCGACGAACGCATCACCAAAGCGTGCGACATCATGCGCGAGGTGCTCATCGGCAGGCTGGAATCCGAGGCGAAAGCCCTGGACCAGTTTAAGAAATGATGGGGCGGTCATGATATATCTGGATTACAACGCGACAACCCCGATAGATGAATCCGTTGCGGATGCCATGATACCGTTCATCCGCGGCGGCTTCGGCAACCCGTCGAGCACTCATGCATACGGAGTCGCCGCAAAAAAGGCGGTAGATACCGCGCGGGAGCAGGTAGCGAATTTTCTGGGTGCGCACCCCGACGAGATTGTTTTCACCGGCGGCGGAAGCGAATCGAACAACGCGGTCATCAAAGGAGTCGCATACTCCCTCCGCGGTAAGGGGAGCCACATCATCACCTCCCGGATAGAGCATCCCTCGGTGTTGAATCCCTGCCGTTTTCTCGAAAAGAACGGGTACGAGGTCACGTATCTCCCCGTTGACCGGTATGGGGCCGTCGATCAGGAGGAAGTCGGGAAAGCCATCACGAGCGGAACGATCCTCGTGACCATAATGCACGCGAACAACGAGACCGGGACTATTCAGCCCGTTTCCGCCATTTCGGCGGTATGCAGGGAAAAGGGCGTGTTTTTTCACACCGACGCCGCCCAATCGGCGGGGAAAATCCCGGTGCGTGTTGATGATATGGGTGTTGACTTCCTCTCGGTCGCCGGGCACAAGCTCTACGCGCCCAAAGGGATCGGCGTCCTTTACATCCGGGATGGGCTTTCCATCGAGCCGCTCATTCACGGCGCCGGGCACGAGATGGGGCGGAGGGCCGGCACCGAGAATGTCATCTTCGCCGTCGGCCTCGGACGCGCGTGCGAAATCGCGACCGCCTCCCTCGAAGACACCGCCGTCAGGGAATTGACGGATTCCTTTTACAAAGGTATGCAATCGCTTTTCGGCGACAGGATGCGGCTCAACGGACATCCCGAGAACCGTCTGCCGAATACCTTATTTGTAAGTTTTAAGGGTCACACGGCATCCTCCGTCATCGATGCCCTGGGTGATGTCGCCGTATCCACCGGCTCCGCCTGTCATTCCGGCTCCACCGGCCTTTCGCCGGTATTGAAAGCGATGGGTGTGAGCGAAAGCGAGGCGGCGGCAGTGATCCGATTCAGCCTTGGACGATACACCACACGGAATGAAATCGACACGGTGTTGGAAAACCTCTCACTTTTGGTTGAGAATACCGGCGGTTAAAAGACTGGAGAAAAAGTCAGATTTTATCTTGTTTCGCCCCTTCCTAGAAACTCACCCCTTGGTCCCCTCTCTCTCCGAGAGAGGGGATAACTCGTTGGGAGCGTGATAGTTCCCCCTCTCTAACTCGTTAGAGAGGGGGGCAGGGGGGTGAGTTAAAAATTCTGGAAAACCAAACGATTCTGACTTTTTCACCAGGCTTTTAAACCATCCAAGCGTTATAAGATCAACCCTAAAATTTTTTCAGAAAGGTGTATATATGCGACGGTCAAAAGCGGTATTCATGATAATGCTCACCGGCATTTTTTTCAGCATATCGATGTATCAAGGAACGATTCTTGCGGAAGAAAGTCCGAGACTTTCCCATCAAATGGGTCATATGATGGGAGACGGCGATCACGGGAGCGGTGAGAACAGCCCGGGTGTCGCCGCGCTCTTATCATTACAACCCATGCCGGTTGATTTCGGGAATTTCTATTTGAATAACTGGCGAAAGGGGATCCTCTACACTACGCTGGAATTGGGAATGTTCATTCCCGGTATGGCGCTTCTTGGCGATCATGGGATGGGTTTTTCGGATAGAAGTGACGGTCGCTCTTGGAACGACAGTGAGCGGGTTACCTTCTATTCACTCCTGGCGGCTTATATCGCAGTAAAAGTTATCAGCGCATATGATGCTGGATCAACGGCTGAACGGATGGCGAGGGGGAACATCATCTCATTGAATCTCAACCCGCGAGAGAAACAGGTAATTATGTCTGCGCATGTGTCTTTTTAACCCGGATTATTCGTAAAATTGTCATTTCAATTTTTTACATAAATATCAATCACTTACCATACATTACAAAATAAAGCT
>JAUYCD010000107.1 GCA_030692375.1 Candidatus Latescibacter sp.
GCACTTACGTGTTATTATATTTACCTCGTTAAGTCCCCCTCTGGGGGATTTAGGGAGCTGCCTTCTCAAAGTAGGTATAAGTATTTATTTATAAACAAGTTGATAAAATACTTATGTAACTTTATGAATAATCCGGGTTAAATTCTGCCCTTTCATAAAAAATACAACTCCTTATAAAGGATGAAAAGTTTATGGGTGCAAAACAGTCACGCCGCACATTTATAGGAAGCGCCGCCCTGGCCGCCGGCGCCGCCGCCGGAAAAGTGGAAGCCCAGAAACCGACTTCTTCCGCCAAACCTAAAAAAACACGCGCCACTGTGGAACTCCTCAATGTCGGGGTCATCGCTCTGGGCGACAACAGCCACATGAATTACAGCATCTGGGCGCCGACCATCAATCCGGTCGAGCCCAACATCTGGCCTGTGCGCTCTACCACCATGAACATCACCCACTGCTGGGACTCGCGCCCGGAGCTTGCCGAAGCGTTCGCCAAGAAATACAAGTGCCAGGCGGTTAAAAATTACTATGACATGGTGGACAAGGTGGACGGCATGATATTTGCCGGGTTCAACGAGGTCAAATGGTGGCCGCAGCTTACCAAACCTTATCTTGAGGCCGGAATCCCCTGCTACATCAACCGTCCCTTTGCGCTCAGCATGAAAGCGGCCAATGAGATAGTGGAGCGGGCGAAGAAGTATAACGCTCCGATTCTCTGCACCGATGAGCGTGAATACATCAAGGAAGCGCAGGTAGGCCGATGGAAGGTTGAGGAACTGCTCCGTGAGAAACGGACCATCCTCGGCGCAACCGGGGATAATTCTGCGGGGTTCGAGTATCCGCAGCACGGCGTTCACGGGCTCTATTTCATGCTGGCCATTCTCGGACTGGATGTGGCGCAGGTGAGCCTGCAGGCGGACGGCTGGTGGCGGGAGATCACCCCGGCGGTGAAGAACACCATGCACTGGGGACTCTTATCGCTACAGTACAACGGGATCAAGATCGAGGGAGTGGGCGAACAGACAAAGCCCTTTGTGGCTACCCAGCAGCAGATAACCGGGCAGCGGGCAAACGCAGGTATGAAAATCTACTATTCCGGCGGCTGGTGGGACATCATGAATTATTGGGAAGCGGGCGAGCCCCTGAATCGTCTCTACCAGCTTTTCTTCCCGACCGTGTTCGCCATGCAGCGCATGTTCGAGACCAGGAAGATGCAGTGGAGCTATGATTATATCCTCCAGAAGACCCGGATTTTCCTCACCGGATTCAAATCCCATGTGGATCACAACGGGCAGATGGTACGGGTAGCGGACCTGCCCGATGACTGGGAGGCGCCTCATCCCTGGCCGAACTGGATCGATGAAAAGATATTTGAATAATGAAAAAGGCTCAGTGTATATGGATTATTGTAGTTTACCTTCCTGGGCGGCTTTTTTCATATTCTCGTTGGCCATGATGGCCACTTCCACGCGGCGGTTGGCCTGTTTCCCCGCAGCGGTGTCATTGGACGCCACCGGCTGGGTTTCGCCGTAACCGACCATCTTCAGGCGTGCATCGGACACTCCCAGGTTTTTCAGGTAATCCGTCACCGATTGTGCACGGCGCTCGGAAAGCTTCTGGTTGTAATCCTCGGCGCCATCAGAATCGGTATGTCCTGCAACAACGATGTCGGTCTCGGGGTACTTCTTGAGCACTTCCGCTATCTTCTGGATATTCTGCCGGGCTTGTGCCTGGAGGGTGGCCTGATTGGTCTGGAAAAGAATTCCCGATTCCATGGTAAGCTGAATACCTTCACCGACCCGCTCCACCTTGGCGCCTTCCACTTTCTTTAACTCTTCGGCCTGTTTGTCCATATTCCGGCCGATGAGCACACCCGCGGTCCCGCCCACCGCCGCCCCGATGATAGCCCCGGTTGTCTTGTTCCCGGTTTGGTGGCCGATGATCGCGCCGATGGCACCACCCACTCCCGCACCGATGGCGCCGCCTTTTACTTTGTTACTTGCCGCGCAGCCGGGCAGCATGATCATGACAGATGCGAAAAGTGCGATGGCCAGTCCAAATTTTCCTGTTTTCATGGATTTCCCCTTTTGAATGAGATGAGAAATAATAGGACAACGCTTCGTTATTTTTTGTTTAATGTAATACCGTAATGCTTCCGGAAGCTCTCCCGTATTTTGGCGATACGTGTTTTAGTTGGCCTCTTCGCTACCGAAAAGGTTGAACTCCCAATTGTATCCACTCAATGATAGATTTTGCTGACGTTAATATTCCTCAACCGCATTCTGGATTCTGACTTCTGGATTCTGTCTTCATCCTTGTCTTTTTTACTCCCCAAGCATTCCCTTTTTCAGACCTTCGGTGGGAGGATTCTTCCCGAACCATATCGAGAAAAGCCCCTCCATGAAATCCTTGCCCTGAATGACTCCTTTTACCTTTCCCTTGATGGAAACCTCGGTTCCCTGTCCGGGGATATAGGTGATGATAATCTTTTCTCCGCTTTTTACCGGCTCGGTGAAATAACCGTTGAAAGTGTTGATACGGTACTGAAGAGCAGCTTTCTGGGCGGGGGCATTTTTCTCGAATCCCTCATTCCAGGCATTCACCAGATCATTGGGGCTGACATTATTGTAGATGAAATGGAGCACAACCCGTTTCACCTGGTCGGAGGAAATGACCTCAGCGGCTGTTGCGGAAGGCTTTTCAAGGTAGAGCGCGCCCAGGTATACATTGATTATCAGCTTTTTGCGGAGGCCGATGCCGTTGAGCTTGCAGGCTGCTCCGCCGATGGTTTCGGCGTCGGGGAAAGTCACCCCTTTGTACTCACGGGCAAGACCGGAATTGACCAGGATAATGCCGAGAAACAATACAATGACACCGCTCAGGATCAGATGCTTTTTTTTCATACTGTCTCCCCATTCCGTTCTCTTTTGATTTTTTTCTTTGTAACTTTATCACTCCGTTACTTTGCTGCTTATTTACTTTTTCCCCAGCGTCCTTCGCACAAGGTACCGCCGTATCGATTCATTGTACGGCAGTGAGTCATCGCCGCCGAGGCTTTCGAGTTTGACCGGACGTACGGTGAGCCGTGAGACATTGGCCGCCACGAGCGCGCGGTGCTGTTCGAGAATCGCCTCGTAGGGACGGGGCGGTTTGCGCTGGGTGAAGAAATCGTACAAAGCGAAGAACATGTAGTACATGACGCTGGTGTCGGTCATCCCCGCCTCGAACATCTTGTTTTCCTTGACCGCGAAGATATTGATGTGATAGCTCCCCGGATAGCTGCCGACATGGTTCATGCCGATCATCGGGGGCTGGCCCTCCTTCGGCTTGTAGTTGAACACGCAGAGGGAGGTTCCCATCAGCCTGACCTTGTCCTCGCGCTCTTCGAGGGACATGACATAGTCGCCGGTGAAATACGCGGTGTCGATACCGCCGCCGAGGGCCGCATGGGCGTAGTTGATAACATGGGGAAAATGCCAGGTGAAATGCGGCTCGGGACAGTAGGCTTCATAGGCGCGAACCGGCCCTTTTTCCTTCACAAACGCCTGCATCTGCGCCACTACCGGCTGAAATTCCAGCGATGAGGCGGACATGATCGGGGCATTGTAGGCTTTGGCCATGCGGACAGCTTCCTCGGCGTCGGCGATGGTTGCGGTAAACGGGCGGTTGATGAACACCGGCTTCCCGGCCTCAAGCGCCGGACGGGCGAACTCGAACACCCGCCGGTAGTCGGCATGCTCCACATGGATGCCGTCCGAATCCCTGATAAGCTGCTCAAGGTCGCTGTAGGGTTTGCCATAGCCGCGCTTTCCCATAGCCTCGGCTACTCCCGGATAGTCATCCCAGACCCCGGCGGAGACGATTTTGGTATTTCCCTTGAAATCCTTCGGGGGATTCACCAGGTTCATGAGAAAGCTGTGCGAGCCGAGGCCGACCTGGCCGATCCGCATGGTATTAAGGGTCTGGGCGAACGCAGGGGCGCGCCCGGAGGCCACGATCCCGGCGATACCCGCCATAGCTGTTGCGTGCATGAAAGTACGGCGTGATGACATGGGAGACTCCTAGTGAAATGGTTGAAACCTTTCTTTATGTATGGAATGGAAGTAATTTAAGTACATGAGGGAGGAATGGAAAGGGAAAAGAGAAGGGATGATGCACGATGTTATTTCGCTTGACACGGAGATGAATTATTATATTTTGGTATCAGTGGAACTTGGTGTCGCTGCTTATGATAAAGGGCACAATAAATCTAAAGCATTTCTTAAATCCCAGCGGAATGCATCTCTTTCATGTGGGAGCTGACGGCTGAACTGTGGTCATCGAGGGGTTCGGAATATGTTGAACGAAGATTACCGAGACATGTTACAAAACTTATTAGACCATGATGTATGCTTCCTCGTCGTCGGCGCTTACGGCTATCCTTGGGCGACCCTGGTGAACTATCGCTGCGGAACAAACAAGACTCACCATAAACAGAGGTAAATACTATGGATTGGAGAAAACACATTGACAGCGATCCCTCGGTTCTCATGGGAAAACCTGTGATTAAGGGGACCCGAATAGCGGTTGAATTTATACTACAGCTTCTCTCTCAGGGATGGACAGAAGAACAGATTTTGGAGAATTACCAGACATTGACACGGGAATCCCTTCAAGCTGTGTTTGCATTTACAGCAGAATGTATCCATGATGAAGCCGTGTACACTATCCTTGACGAGATATTGTGATGTAATTTCTGGCAAATGAAAACATTCCACTTTCAAGTCATGCTGCGCCTGCTTTCCTCCACTGAAATAGTTTTAGAAAACAAGTTTACTGTCGTAGAGCGAGATAGAATACGCCAGCGGCCACTATAAGCATACATTTATCTTTTTATTCTGCTTGTAAAAGAGATTGTGTAAGAGTGTGCAAATAGGACTCTGATTAGGTATAAAATCCGCTCAAGAGAGACAATCTTAATCGTGGTATTGTTAATCTCTATCGTTAAATATCGTTCTCCCCGCCTCACCCCCTCCTCGCCACCCTGAACCCGATATCCGAGTAGTTCTTGTTCGGGCTGTAACTGCGGCGCTTGGAGGCTTTGCAGGAACCGGTGTTGTCGATCCAGCTCCCGCCGCGCAGGACACGCTCGGAACCGGAGGAAGGCCCGGCGGCGTTCTGTTTCGGGGAACCGGCGTAATAGTCCTTGGCGTACCAGTCCTGGCACCACTCCCACACATTGCCGTGCATGTCGAATAGCCCCCAGGCGTTGGCGGTTTTCTGGCCGACCGGGTGGGTTTTTTCCCCGCTGTTGTCGGTATACCAGCCTGCGCGGTTGAGCGCGTTGGGACCGTCGCCGGTGGAATAATCGGTGCCGGTTTCGGCGCGGCAGGCGTATTCCCATTCCGCCTCGGTCGGCAGACGGAAGCCGTTTTTGGTGAAATCGCAGGCGCCGGTTTTCAGATCGTAGCAGGGATCGAGCTTGGCTCTCTCGCTGAGACGGTTGCAGAAGGTGATGGCGTCGAACCAGCTCACCCGCTCCACCGGATTTGCGCCGGATGCTTTGAAAAAGGCAGGATTGGATTTCATGAGATCCTGGAACTGGGTCTGGGTGATCTCGGTCTCGCTCATCTGGAAGGGGTTGACTGTCACAGCGTGCGCCGGTTTCTCATCGCCTCCGCCCTTATCCGAACCCATCATGAAACTTCCGCCGGGGATGTTCACCAGCTTCATGGAAAGGGTGTTCAGCGCCAGCCGGATCCGGTCGCCGGCCGCCGCCGCTTCTTCAAACGCGGAGATTTTCGCCTTGGCGTCGGCGCTATGACGGCCGTTCGGGTAGGTGATAAGAAAGGTTTTGTATGCCTGGACGGTGCGGGTGTTTTCCGCCAGTTGGAAGGTCTGGTCTTCCTTGCGATTTTCTTCTTCTGCCTGGGTTTTGGTTTTCTGGGTTTCCTGCTCGTCGAGGGCGGCGATTTTCGATTTTGCATCCGCTGAATGGATGCCGGATGGATAGAGCTTGAGGTAATTGGAATAGGCCTGCCTTGTCCCGGCAATTTCGGCCTGCTGGAAAGCCAGATTGTCCTCACGGTTGAGATCAGCCTGCTTGTTTGTCTCGGACGCGGGCTGCTGGGCTGTAGCTGTAGATTTGATAGCGACCTGTGGCTGCTCCGGTTTGATCTCTGGCTTCGGAAGGGGCTTGTTCGCCTGGAATGCGGTTATCCTCGTCTGGGCTTCGGATGCATGGCGGCCCTGGGGAAACGACTTGAGATAGATGGTATAGGACAGCTCGGTGTTGACCATCTCGGCCTGACGGAACGCCGAATCATCCTCGCGCGCCTGGGCATCCGTGCCGGTTTTTCCTTCTCCCGTGGGTGCAGGGGCAACTGCGGTCTGCGGCGCAGAAGGTGCCTGACTTAATTTCTGCCAGGCGAAAAATCCAATCGCCGCCAGGACGACAACTGCAACACCGATATATAAGGCTGTCCGGCTTGTCCGTTCTCCTATGCGGTCTGCCATGAGCGTTCTGGTTAGTTTCGGTCTCATCCGCACCGCAAGCGCTTTTCCCAGCTCATCGGCGGTTGCGAACCGGTCATCGGGATTCTTGGACAGGCATTTGAGAATGATGTCACGGAGCCAGACAGGAACCTTGGCGTTACGGACATCCGGAGGCTCAGGATTCTCGTGGACATGCATGTACATGAGCGAAGCCGCATCGGAGGCCTGGAAAGGCAGAGTCCCCGTTGCCATCTGGTAGAGTACCATGCCCATTGAATAGATATCGCTGCGGCCGTCGAGTTCCTTCCCCCTGGCCTGTTCGGGACTCATGTACTGCGGGGTGCCGATCACCGCGCCGGTCTGGGTGAGCCGGGTTCCGATCGCAGCGCGGGCTATGCCGAAATCCATCACTACCGCGCGGCGGCTCTTGTCGAGCATGATGTTGTCGGGTTTCAGGTCACGGTGTATGACTCCCTGCTGGTGGGCATAGGAAAGCGCCGAGCAGACTTCTGCCCCCCACTGGATGATATCGTCGATTTCGATGGTCTTGTTCGTTTTGATCTGGTCGCCGATGGAGCCTCCCGGAATGTAGCTCATCACGAAATAACAGAGATTCTTCTCCTCGCTGATCTGGTAAATCCGCACGATATTGGGGTGCTCCAGGTTGGCGGAGATCTGCGCCTCATTTTTGAACCGGATGACAAAATCCTCGTCGCGGAGAAGAGCCTGGGGAAGCACTTTGATGGCCACCTCACGGTTGAGAGCGATTTCACGGGCGAGGTAAACTGAGGCCATGCCTCCCGAGCCGAGCTTGCGGATAATTTCATAACGCCCTGAGAGCGTCTCACGGAGCTGTGTTTCTTCCGAGGCGGTGGATTGAGGAGCAGGTTTTTCGAGATCAGGCTGAATTGGCGCAGAAGGGGGAACAACAGCGGTTTTTTCCGTTCCCGCAGATTGGGTTATCTGAGTTCTGTCCGCAGGGCCGGGGGGAACAGGAGCAATGTGTTTCAATTCCGCGCCGCAATTGATGCACTTTGAGCGATCAGCAGGAGTTTCCTTCCCACAGTGAGGACAAACCATCTGAATCTCCTCCGGTATATTTGAATTACATCACTGTATCAGCGTGGCGAAATAAAGCAACCTTCCGAAGTATCATCGCAGCAATAATCTTTCAATATAATACAACGCCTCAAAATGGGGGCTGTTTTTTCATTCCCATAAAAAGGAAGTTGCCGGTGACAAAGCACCTACTTTCTTCGCGAACTTTGCGAGAGATAATCTTTTTTCTTGTTTCACGCGGTCCGGTTCATTAATCTTTGTGGAAAGGCCCGGATCATGATACCCGGAAGTGATTCATGATAAAAAGAGAGGTAGTAAAGGCATCGCTGGATCACAAAGCTCCACCCTATGTACCCTGGCATTTCACCTTTTCTCAGGGAGCCAGGGAAAAACTCATAGGGCATTATGGCCACACCGACCTGGAAAGTGTTCTCGATAACCACCTTCTCCGTCTGGGGAGCGTGCTCGGTTTCTTCGTTGACCTGGGGGATAACTGCTACCGGGATCTTTATGGAGTAGTGTGGGACAGGAACGTGGACATGAATTTCGGCGCCATTCATGAGTATGTGCTGAAAAAACCCACCCTGAAAGGATATGATTTTCCGAGCCGGGTCGATCCCCGCTTCTTTTGCGATATAGGGGAGCAGATTGCCCTCTATTGCGACCGGTTCAGGGTGTTCAACATGGGACTGTCGCTGTTCGAGCGCGCCTGGACCCTGCGGGGCATGGAAAATCTGATGGTGGATTTCCTTGAGAATCCCAACTTCGTAGATGAGCTTTTTCACACCATTGCAGATTACCAGATCGAGCATATAAAAATCGCACTGACGTACGACATTGACGGGGTTTATTTCCTTGACGACTGGGGACAGCAGCACGGCCTTCTCATGGGTCCAGCTCTGTGGAGAAAGTTCATCCTGCCGGTTATCCGGCGGTTGTACAGCGTTGTCCGCGAGACGGGGAAGTATGTTCTCATCCATTCCTGCGGCGATGTGGACGAGCTTTTCGATGATCTTATTGAGGCGGGAGTGCACTGTTTCAACCCGCTTCAGCCGGAGGCCATGGATGCGCATGCCCTCATGAGCCGTTACAGCGGGAAGCTTTCTTTTTACGGCGGTCTCTCCACT
Source organism: Candidatus Latescibacter sp. (assembly GCA_030692375.1). Classification (NCBI taxonomy): domain Bacteria; kingdom Pseudomonadati; phylum Candidatus Latescibacterota; class Candidatus Latescibacteria (ex Chuvochina et al. 2023); order Candidatus Latescibacterales; family Candidatus Latescibacteraceae; genus Candidatus Latescibacter; species Candidatus Latescibacter sp. The sequence continues at coordinate 8,658 of JAUYCD010000107.1, forward strand.
CAACAGCTTTTGCCGTTCGGTACACCGGAAGAGGTTCGCAGGGAAACGTCACGGCTTATTCAATCAGGGAAAAGGGGCGGATATATCTGCGCTCCGGCCCAGTCTATCGAAGGGGATGTGCCGCTTGAAAACATGCTCGCTTTGATAGAAACCGTACAGGAGCAGGCGAGGAAAGGATGAACGGCGCAGAATCAGACACAAAGGCACAAAGTAAAAAGAAAATAGTCCGAACCACTGATTTGTATGATGCATGTGATAAAAGATGATGAAAAGAGGATACCTTTATGAACCGACGCGGCGCCATAAAAACTCTCCCTTTCCTCGGCCTGAGCCTTATGGGTTCTCCCCTGGCAGCTTTCCCCGGGGAAAGTAAATCCAGGTCTCTCTGCCTCGAATATCTTGACCAGGTAATTAAACTGTTGGAAAAAATCCGCGACTTCCAGGGAGAAAACCTGCTGAAAGCTTCCGAAAATATTGCCCGTACCTATAAAAGCGACGGGAAATGTTTCTGCCAGTGGGAGACCGGGCATTCGTTCGACGGCGACATGTTTCCCGACCGGCCCGGTGATACCGATCTGTTCATTATGGGCTATACCATGGGAACGCCGCCCGTCCAGCCGAAAAAAGGCGATCTGTTGCTCATCAATGTTATCAGGAAACCGCTCGATGAGGACATTGATAAAAAAGGCTTTTTTATAATCGGCGGACCGAATTCCTGGTGCGGAGACATTGAACATTCAGAACAGTTGACCGAAGAGAATCAAAAGCTGCTTGTCAGGAAGTATTCAAATATCTGGATTGAGACCTACATCAACCTGTACAGCGCTCTTATCTATCTGCCCGGCGAGACTGCGCCCACCGGGCCGACTTCGGGAGCTCTCAACATGGCGACCTACTGGGCCATGACCGCCGATGCAGTGCGTCTGCTCGCGGCGGAAGGCGTTTCGGTGAAAGTCAAAGGTGATGGGCCACAACTTCCGCAAAACACGCCCCGGGTGAATCTCAGAAAACCGCTCGTTTCTGCCTATATAAATGAAATTATTAGGGAAATTCGGCGGATAAATACTGAAATGGATACTTTGAATCGTGTCGCAGGTGAAGCCGCAGACCGTATCCTGTCCGGCGGAAAGCTGTTTGTCTACAGCCGTTACCGCGAAGCTCTCTCCTCCGAAGCCAGCGCCAAACGTGGCGGGCTGGCGCTTCTCAACACCACTTTCGCCGACGATCCCAATTTCAAGGGGACTGACAAGGACTATATGATCATGGGAGTTTACCGCCCCGATTACTCGGTCGATATACGCATGTTGAAAAAATTCCGCGATGCGGGAATGAAAATCTCCTCTATCGGCCCGTCTACCATTAACGGGAAAAAACCTTCCGGAAAAACGATTGCTGATGAAACGGACTTCCATCTTGGCGGATGCGATACCGGCGGTTTTTTTGCTATGCCGGGTTTGGATAAGAAAGTGTGCCCTACCTCAGGAATTATTATAACCCTGATATTTTGGGCGTGCATGATCCAGCTGGCCGAGGAAATAATTAAGAGGACCGGGAATACACCGGGCGTCCTCTCATCCGGAGCGTTCAAAGGCGGCGCCGAGCAGAGGGCGAACCGGACAGAGATGGTGAAAAAAAGGGGATATTGAAAGATTGTCTGAACCACTGATTCGCTTGAATTATTTAGAGCTGGTCCGTAAACAGAAATTCTCCGGTTGCATCTACTCAATGCCCCCTATCCCTCGATCCCTTTCCCCCATAAATGGGGGCAAGGGAAGTTGAGACGCCACATACTTTTCCTGCCCCCCGCAAGGGGGGAAGGTGGCCTGAAAGGCCAGAAGGGGGCTGCCTTAAAACGCTTGAAAATACTTAATTATGGATAAGTTCTTAGGCCAAATTCATGGTGAAAACATTTCCTGCAATACTCCAAGTACCTGCTTGAGTACAGATGGAGAAATCTTGCCAACATGGCGAACAAAACGGTCTCGATCGACGGTGCGAATCTGATCTAAGACCACAAAACCGGATTTACCATGAAACCGGCATGGAACTCGGAATGGATAGAGATAACCGCCTGTTGTAAGAGGCGCAACTATAAAAGTCTTCAAGAACAAATTGAGCTCATCCGGCGATACAACCAGGCAAGGACGCACCTTCTCTATCTCATCACCGATAGTCGGATTTAAGTTGATTAAAAATACGTCTCCGCGTCGAACCTCACCTACCTTTACCATTTCCATTCTGTCTCATCGAACTTCGTGGGCCGATGGTGATCCAATAGTCTGTCATCTTGATTTTGACTCATCATTTTTGCTGATTCAGCCCAGCCACTTCGAGGCGCAGAGGCGCTTGAAATAACTATAGTACCATCTTGAATCTGAAGGTCAATTTCCTCGGTTAGGCCTGCCTGAACAAGAAGCGGCTTGGGCAACCTGATACCTCGTGAATTACCGATACGAATCAAATGTGTCTTCATATGAGAACCCCTCCATGCAATGTAATTACAATGTAATCACATTGATAACGTATGTCAAGAATAATCTAGTCGTCTTATGCTAACTTTGCGAGTTACCCTTATTTTTCCTGCATTTCTTCCACCGTTTCAAACACCAGCGCTTTCTCTCCGCATGCTTTTTTCAGCGCTTCGAGACGCAGAAATCGAAAAGATCGATGTCTGACCATGCGGTTCCTCGAGCCTGAGGACCTGGCCTGTATTCCTTTTTCCTCACGGCTGACCGGGGTGCGGTATTCGGGAAACCCGAATCCGGGATGTATGAATACCGAGCCCTTTGACAGTCCGGTCTTTCTGAAAACGAGAGTGTACATCCAGAAAAGGGAATGGGGGGAGTCCGTGGAGAGCGCCATTCCGCACAGACCCTCCTCAGGGGCGAATCCGAACATCTCCAGGGTGTTCATCAGATTTTCCAACTGCCATGCATACGAAATCGAACCGGAAGGGAGAGTGATCACCAGGGAGCCGCCGGGCCGGAGCACACGGCCGGCGCTGGAAAAAAAAGAGAGAATCCCGGACTGCTCCTTGAGATGGTGGCATACCAGCCCGCAGACCACAGCGTCGAACATGCAGGCGAACGGCCAGTCACGGGTCATATCGGCCACCGCATAGTCATGCTTTTCCCCGGACAATGAATCGATGAGCATTGCCGCGCGGAGAAGATCGGGAAACAGGTCGAAACCGGTCACCCGGAGTAAGGACAATACCCCGGCGGTAACACCCACAGCACATCCTACATCGAGAATCCTACCGCCAAGGAGGTCATGCTTTTTCTCTCCCAGCACAAAGCCCAGGGCTTCCGAAGCGCATGCCTGATACCCACTGCCGTGGTCGATTCCGCGGGTTAGATAGAGCCGGGCATACTGGCTTCCCAGCCCCTTTTTACGGGCGATGAGCGACTGGGCTTTTTTCGGGGAGAGAGCCTTGATATCGCCGATGATGCCGGAAAATGTCCTCGAACGATAGACTTCCGGCACCTGTTTCTCAATTATCGCCGCAGCTTCCGCGCATGCATCGTACCATTCATCTTTTGTCATTAACTTACAGCCGCCGAACCACCCCGATGACTTTGCCTCCTATACTGAATCCCGGATCGGTGCGCATCACGGTCATCGGCTGCATGGTTTCATTTTCCGGGATGAGACGGATTATGTTGCCATCGCAGTAGATTCTTTTCACCGTTGCCTCCCCGTTGATAAGGGCGACCCCGATTTCCCCCTGTTCGACTGTCGGTTGAATCCGGACAATCACAAAATCCCCGTCGAAAATCCCCGCATTTTGCATGCTGCTGCCTTTGACCCGTAAAGCAAACACACCGCTCGAATTGTATATTTCCGGCAGATTGAAGTAACCGTCGAAATTCTCTTCCGCCAATAGCGGAGCGCCGGCCGCAACAAGTCCGAGTAAAGGGATACCATCGTGAAGGCCGACTATTTCCAGCGCACGAGCCCGTGAGGAATCACGTATGATGTATCCTTTACGGATAAGCGCTTTAATATGGTTGTTCACCCCGTTGGGGGACCTGATACCGAATTCTTTCTGAATCTCGGGAATGGTTGGCGGATATCCTCTGTCTACTGCAAAATCTCTGATAAAGGTTAGAATTGCCATCTGACGGTCGGTGAGTTTTTTTGACATGTTTTTTTATCCCTTTCAACTAGTGCATTGTTAAACCGAAAAAGCTTTTCAGCCATGACCGTGAATATTTACCGCGCTGTGTAATAGATTATACACTAATATCTGTGTAATCTATTATACTGTCAAGGAGTTTTTTCTAAAAAAGATAATTCCCCGTAATTTTCCTTCAAGCTCTAGGTTGCTCACAATCGTATGATGTATTATCTTTTATAAGAAGTTTGTGCAAAACTTTGTTAAATTGTTAGATGCCGAAACGGTTGCTAAAAGATGCGCTGCGCTTGCATCGTTCCCGCGAAGCGGCAACAAGTTCGGCATGACGGCATCCATTTACGGGAGGTTGTGCATGAAAGAGTTCAAGGATATTACCTATAATTTCGCCGGGAAAGTAGCGGTCATAACCGGCGCTTCATCAGGCATATTCCAGGCGGTTGCGAAAGGTTATGGCGAGGCGGGAGCCGCGGTAGCCGTCTGCGACATCAATATGGCCGGAGCTGAAGAAACCCAAAAATCCATCGAGGCTGGCGGCGGAGTTGCAAGAGTTTACAAGCTGGATGTTTCGAAAGTCCCCTCTATAATCGAAACGGTGGCGCAGATCATCAAAGATTTCGGCAAGATAGACGTTCTTATCAACGGCGCCGGAGTCCTGTTCCGTTCTCCGGCTGTTGATTATCCGGAAGATAAATGGGATTTCGTAGTGGATATTCAATGTAAAGGGGCGTTTTACATGTGCCGCGAGGCAGGCCGTCACATGATCGAGCGCGGCCAGGGAGGTAAAATTATCAACACCTCGAGCATGCTGGCCTGGAGCGGCGGGGTCATGGTGGCCTCCTACGCCGCCGGAAAAGCCGGCATCACACAGGTTACCAAGGCCCTCTGCAACGAATGGGCCCAGTATGGAATCAATGTCAACGCCATCGCTCCCGGATACATTCTTACACAGATCACCCGTCCCATTCATGATGACCCGAAACGGAACGCAACTGTTCTCGACCGGCTGCCTTCGGGAAGATGGGGATTTCCGGAAGACCTTGTCGGGCCTTTTCTGTTCCTGGGTTCCGAAGCTGCGGATTATATTCATGGCACTGTTCTGCCGGTTGACGGCGGATGGCTGGCCCGGTAAAGGATAGATTCATGAGAACACTGCTGAAAAAAGCTATTCAAACTGGAGCGCTGGCCGGAAAACTATCACCGGACTCTGTCCGGGGCGCTTTTTCGGGAATCGATGGCCTGGTCGTACCGTCGGTGACGGTTACTGATAGGGGAATATTTGCTCTGGCTGAACCGGACGGGGATGAACGATTGGCCGTTCTTTCACACTACCCCGGTACCTTGACCGGTTTTCACGGGGAAGTGTATACCGAGAGCGACGGTGTGAAAACGATATATCTCCTGGCGGCTCCTCTCGACCACCAGAATGCTGTGCAGCTCCGGGCAGTCCTTCCCCATACCGGTCCCGTTCTCCTGGAGTGCCGAGAATCGTTCGGCGCCGGCGACCGTATCGGGGGCAGGGGAGCAGCAACCCCCGGCCATATCGAGGCAATTCGGAAGAGCAGTCTCACACCGGTTCTGGCCCAGCAGTCGGTAAGGGAAAATCACAAGACCGGACGCTCATTCGAAAATGTGATGGACGATGTCACCTGGTCGGTTTTCCGCGAAGGATATACCTCGGAATGGGGTTCCGACGCCGATCACCTCAAAACCATCGAGGATATCGATACTGCGGTGCAGGCGGGATTCACCATGTTCACCATCGATCCCTCTGAGAAAATTGATAATGACGCGGAAACATATACAGATGAAGTATTGTCTCGAAAATTCGATGCCCTCTTTCCGGACATAAAAAAAGGCGAGACATTCATAGACAGATACGAAGAGAGCGCGGGGGCCAGCCGAAGAGAAGTGGTGCGGTCGGGAGTCAAATACCTCAGCGCAATCCGTCATGCTGCATTGGCATACCGTCATCTGGCCGGTCTTTTCGGCGAATCCCGGTTTAATTTCGAACTGTCCATCGATGAAACACGGACTGCGACCTCTGTGCTCGACCACCGCATCATTGCTACCGAGCTGGCGCTCAATGAAGTAAATCTTTTCAGCCTTGCTCCACGGTTCGAGGGGGATTTTGAAAAAGGCATCGATTACCGTGGCTCGATCGAAGGATTCAGCCGCTCTCTCCGGGCGCATTACGCTCTATCCCGCCAGCTTGGAAATTACCGGCTGAGCCTCCATTCCGGCTCGGACAAATTCAGTATCTATCCTCTATTCGGTGAGATAACCGATGGTTTCTTCCATGTCAAAACCGCCGGCACCTCCTACCTGGAGGCGGTAAAGACCGCCGCTTCCGAGGATTTCGATCTTTTCCGGAGGATTCTTTCCCTCTCCATCGAGACATTCGAGGAAAACGCGGCGAGCTATCAGATTTCCGCCGATGTCCGCCGGGCGCCGGATCCTTCCGGACTCAGCCGGGATGAGGCTTTAAGGCTGATTGCCGATGACCCGGATGTCCGGCAGGTCCTGCATATAGCGTTCGGAGTTGTTCTCAGGACAATGGGCGATGAATTGCGGAACACACTCCGGACGCACCGGGAAACTTACAGAAGGTTCCTTGTCTCCCATATAGGGAAGCACATTTCCCTTCTCACGGGACGATAAAAAGTTACATAAATATTTTATAAGCTTATTATAAACAAATACTTATACATACTTTTTGAAGGGCTGTAGTTTCGAGGCTAAATCCTTCTTTTATGAATAATATTGATTAATTGCCATGACCGACATCAACTATACTCTCATCCGAACACCCCGCCGCAGAACCATCGGCATACGAGTATCCTCCGATAACATCATTACAGTACATGCTCCACTTAAAATCAGCGAGAGCCGGATCTGCGAAATTGTGAGGAGCAAATCTGCCTGGATCCGGAAAAGAATTTCCATACATGAAGCCAGGAATGCGCGGTTAAAACCGAAGCAATATAAAGAAGGTGAAGAATTCCTCTATCAGGGGGAGTTATGCCGTATGGAGATTTTATGGGATTCGACCGGAATCAGCCTGCATGAGGGGCGGCTCTTAATCGGTGTGCCTTCGGGGCTCGACGGCCAAGAACGGAGCTATATCGGCCGGCGCCTGGAAGAATGGTATATACGGCAGGCAGCGCAGATATTCCGTGACAGGGTGGGATTCTATCAGGATGCGCTCGGATTGAAAGCCAATCTGATCCGGGTGAAGACCCTGCGAAGCCGATGGGGAAGCTGCTCGATTCGGGGAAATCTCAGTTTCAACTGGCTTCTGGTCATGGCCCCGCCCGGTATCATCGATTACATGGTGGTACATGAGCTTGCCCACTGTATTCACCGGAACCATTCCCCGGCTTACTGGAAGCTTGTGGAATCCATCCTGCCCGATTACAAAACCCGGAAAAAATGGCTGAGAGTCAATTCATTTACGCTTACACTGTAAGTCATTCAGAAATGATAATTGCTCACTTTATATTCTCAATTTAATTATTAGGATGCTTCGTCGTGTGTTGCCGGTAAACATTTCAAAGGAGGGAAGTGATGGTTGAATATCTCGAACCAGTCTCCATGAAGTTCATCCTCGTGTCGGCGGCGGTCGCCGCGGTTGTCGCCATTGCCGACGTCGTCCTGCTCGTGCGGCGCAGGGGCACGGCGCGGCTGGAGGGGCTTCTTCCCGCTGTGGACAGCATCCTTGTCATCGCCGGATTCATGGCGTTCACCGGGACATGCATCGCCCTGATGCAATCGGCGGGGAAAATTGCCATGTCCACAATTCCAAGGGAAATAACCCTTTCCAAAATTGCTCAGAGATGGCAAATGACTTTTTCCTGGAAAGAATGGGATTTCATGTTTAAGGTGATGCTGAGTGCTTTCCTTACTGCAATAATCGCATGGTTGTTGTTTTTCGTCTTTTTCGAGGTCTGGTTTTTGCTCCGTCTGTTATATAGGAAGAACATAAAGAAGCTCCCTGCCTCATCGTAACAGAAACCAACTCATAGATTCTAAAGCCAAACGCAAAGCTTACAGGAGTAGACCAATGTCACTCGAATGTATTTATTGTTTCATATCGATCTATACGTTGGCATCCATAATTGCTTTTGTCACGCTGGTTGTTGTTGTATGGGTTGTTGATATGCTTATCCGCCGCCGCCGTACGGAACAGCTCCGCCGCATTGCCTTTTTTATAGACAGCATCCCTTTCTTCGCGGGGCTCGTTGCGGTGACTGGATTCCTCACAGTAATCCGTTCCTTCTCTCGTGCAATCTCGGCAATCGCCCATTCGGGGACAAGTGACCCTCGTATAGTCGCCGCGGGATTCCAGGAATTCTTTTTCTATATGTCGGTGTGTGGGGGATTGTTCTTTATCTTCCTGGAGGCTTGGCTTGTCGTGCGCATGATATACGGAAGCTTCCTTCGCGAACTCGACACACTCCCTAAATGAATTAAAGAAACCTTTGATTTAATCATCTCTCTACCCGAGAATAACATTCCATATCAATGCTTCCCGGGGTCCTCTATATTTACGGAATGAATTTCATTTCGGGAGTTATCGCTTCAGCGAAAGCGGCCATGAGTTTCACCGTGTACTCCACATCCGAGAGGCAGAGAGTCTCAACCGGTGTATGCATGTACCTCGCAGGAACCGATACCAGCCCCGAAGCGACACCTGCCCTGGTCAACTGGATGGCATTGGCATCGGTGCCTGTGGATTTTGGAATTCCCTCCACCTGGTAGGGTATGTTATTCTTTTTTGCGGTTTCTGTCAGAAGATCAAATACCCGGGGATTGATATTCGGGCCGCGGGCTATTACCGGGCCGGATCCGAGCCTGATATCGCCGAAATGCTTCTGATCGAGTCCGGGGTGATCGGTGGCAAAGGTGACATCGGTAGCTACTCCCACCTGGGGATCTATGCCGTATGCGCTTGTGTGGGCGCCTCTCAGCCCGATTTCTTCCTGAACAGTGGAAACGCTGTACACCGATGCCTTGAGAGCGGTTGAATCGGCCAGTTCCCGCAGTATCTCCGCCACTATGAATGAACCGATGCGGTCGTCGAAACCGCGTGCAGTATAGTAATCATCCCTGACCTGCATGAAATCGTAACGGTAGGTGACCGGGTCGCCTATTGCCACTATGGATTCGGCTTCTTTTTTATCCTTCGCGCATATGTCAATCCAGAGATCGGTTATCTCTGCCCCCTTCTTGCGGTCTTCAGTCTTGATGAGGTGGATGGGCGCCTTCCCGATCACACCGGGAACTGAACCGTTCACAGTATGAATGGTCACTCTTCTTCCGGGAATAATGGTTTCATCGAAACCGCCGATCGCCCCAAAGTAGAGAAATCCCTTATCGTCAATGTACCGTACCATAAATCCGATTTCATCGCAGTGTCCGGCAAACAGCACCCGTGGTGTTCCCTGGGGATTTATCACGCCTATGGAATTGCCATGGACATCGGTGTGCACATTATCGGCAAAAGCCCAGGTATAGGTGCGCCACATTTCCTGCACAGGCTGCTCGTACCCTGAGGGGCTTGGTTTTTCGAGCATGTTTCTTAAAAAATCTAAAGATTCTTGTCTCACAGGTAATCCTTTCTCCAAAAGTCTTCATTCTAAGGTTCTGTACTTTATCAAGATACCAAAATTCCCGGTATGGTGTCAACTTATTTATACACTATCGAAGCAGGAAGGGAAATGCATTGTATATTCAAAAAATGATTGTATTAAGGTTCGTTTTACGTTATCTATCAAATTGAAGTGAAATGAAGCATCTTTTTTATCCGGAAGGAGGGAACCATGGCGATTGTAACTATTGCCAGACTAACAGGATCGGGAGGCGATATCATAGCATCCGATGTGGCCGAGGGGTTGGGATATAGTTTAGTCGATTCCAGCCTCATCATACGGGTGGCGGAAGAGGCCGGTGTAAGCTTCGAACACGCAAAAAGTCTCGATGAGAGATCTGAATCAAGAACAATAGAATGGCTGAAATCGATTATAGTTCCCCGCACGGATAAATTTCTCCGGGAAAAAGGGAAATATATGGATGAGGTGAGCCGCCTTAATCCTGAGGGTTATATGGAGTATGTCAAAAATGTTCTTATCGGGCTTGCTGAAAAAGGTAACATTGTCATAGTCGGCCGAGGAGGACAATACATTCTCAAGGACTTGGAAAATGCCTTCCATGTTCGTATCATTGCCGATATTATTTCAAGAGTTTACTGGATCAGGGAGCATTATAAAATTTCCGAGACGGAGGCGCTGGAGCGTATAAAAAAATCTGACAGCATGCGGAGAAATTTCATCGAGCGAAACTTCCATGCCGGTTGGGACGATCCTCTTGCTTACCACTTGGTGGTCAGCTCCTCAAAACTGGGTATAGATCTTACATGCAAAGTTATAATTGAAGCCGCCAAGAAATTCAGTACATGCCGTGAATATATCCCTGGTGTGAGGGATCGCCGGAAAGGATTCGACCGTCGCATGGCTGCTCAACGGAGGAGAGGAGATCGCCGTTCCGGATTTGGAGTATGGACCGTTCGGGACATCGAAACTGCGGTGCTGCGGGAAGGCCGCCCTGTGCGTGCTCTGAGCAGGCTTGACCGGAGGAAAGCCGACCGCCGTAAAGGGCTGCGCCGTAAAGAGGGTTTGTGAAGTATCTGAAATCTGAAGCATGAAACCTCACCCCCTGTCCCCCTCTCCTAGTCAGGAGAGGGGGTAACTCATTATGCACCATATTTTTACCCTCTCCTAATTAGGAGAGGGTGGCCGAAGGCCGGGTGAGGTTTTCGTCAAGAGGGAATCCGGGAGAAATTCTTTTTTATGGTTTATCGGAGTATAAACATTCGTTTTGTCAAGGCTTTATTTTGCGCCGGATTGTTAACAGCTTTTTCACCGGGTGGAGCCGGCCAGACCCGGTATATGGGGGAAGGATATTTTGAGACCGCCATGGATAAATATGTCCAGGGGCTTTACGATGAGGCGATCCCCCTTTACCGGCAGTTTCTGGAAATCGCCCCCTATGATTTCCAGGGACATTATTTCCTCGGACGCTGTTACAGCTTTATCGGGGATCGTGAGAATGCGCGCGCCTATTTTGAAAAGTCTCTCCGGATCATTCCCGATAACTATGATGCTCATTACTATTTAGGCGTTCTGCTCCTTCACATGGGGGACTCCGACGAAGCGCTCGACCATTTCCGGCAAGCTCATGAAAAAATCCCTACCCTGGGAGATGCGGTTGTCCAGCTGGGAAACGTCTTCCGCACTCGCAAAGAATATACGAAAGCCATGGAATATTACCGTCAGGCCATGCACATCGAGCCCGGACAGCCGGACCCCTATATAGCCGCCGGGGTGATGCACCGTGAGCAGGGGGATATTCCGGGCGCTCTAAAGAGCCTTAACAAGGGACTTGAGAAAAGACCATCCTGTTCGGAAGCCTTTTTTGAAATCGGCAACACCCTTAAGATGAAGGGCGACCTTGACGGCGCCGCGGCGAATTACACGAAAGCGCTGGAAATACGGCCCCGGTATGTGGAGGCGCAGAACAACCTGGGAGAGACTCTTCTGGCCAAAGGGGACCGGGAAGGGGCTCGCACAGGATTCGAGAAAGCGCTGAAGATTGCTCCCTGGTACAGTCCGGCAGCCGAAAATCTCAAAAAAATGAGTACAGATCAATAGTTCGCTCCGGTAAATGAATTACCCCGCAGCGAACTGCGAGGTATCCAAAGATAATCCCCCTGTCACCTTCGGTGACATCCCCCTTACTAAGAGGGATAAAATAGAAAAATCAATCTACCGCCGATGGTATCGGTTACCCCCCTTAATAAGGGGGGATGTCCGAAGGACAGGGGGGATCTTTCCCCGCAGCAAGCTACGAGGAATTCTGTAATTATATATACGAACGCACCGTTGTAAATAGATGCAGAAACGGTTTCATCGTTCCCGCGAAGCGGCAACAAGTTCGGCATGTCATCGTCCAATTTAAAGGAATTTAGTTTTGTGGGCTTTTACCCTATTTTTCCTGTCCGTCGCTCCCCTTAAAGCTGCCGAACCGTTGATAGTCCGGAATGTTGAAAATATCGTGGCGGTGGACAATGTCTGCGCATGGCCGAGTCTTACCCTCCTGCCGGACGGCGCCATTGCGGCCACTCTGTTCAACAAGCCATCACACGGCCTCATGGAAGGCGATGTGGACTGCTACGTGAGTGGAGACGGCGGCAGGACATGGAAATTTTCCGGAACGCCTTCTCCTCACGAACCCAAAACCATCCGGATGAATCATGCTTCCGGGATAAGCAACGATGGTTCCCTAGTGGTGCTTTGTTCCGGATGGGGCGGTAAGGACTTTCGTGAATACATTCTTCCGGTGATGGTCAGCCGCTCCCGCGACGAAGGCGAAACCTGGGACCGCAGCGGAGAGGTGAGGCTCCAGGAGGGCATGCCGAATCTTATTCCTTTTGGAAATATCATCCGGGTGAACGGTGGCACCCTTGCCGTTTCACTTTACGATGCCGTATCGATACCCGGAATAAACCGCGCCTACGTTTTTTTCAGCACCGATGACGGCAGAACCTGGCAGGACCCGGCCATAATCGGCGGGAGCGGCGCCCTCGAGAATCCCGCCCTTGGGAATTATAACGAAACGTCCCTCCTCCTTACTTCACAGAACCGTTTTCTGGCTGCCGCACGGACTTTCACACGGAACGCTTCTCTGGCGCTGCTGATTTCGGAAAATCGCGGAAAGTCCTGGATAATACCGGAAAATTTATACGGCAGCGGATTAACCAATCCGGGCGAGCACCCTGGACACCTCCTGAAACTCTCTGACGGTCGCATCCTTTTGACCTATGGCATCCGGTGGGGATCTCACGGTATCGGGGCGCGTGTCAGCAATGACAACGGGCTGAGCTGGGGACAGCCCATGATTGTGGTCTCTTACGGCGGCAATGACGGCGGATATCCTTCCAGCGTCCAATTTGAAGACGGCACCGTAGTGACCGCCTACTACAGCGATAAAAACCGGTTTCACGACCGTTACCATATGGGTGTAGTGCGCTGGAAAGTACCGAAAGAATAAAAAAAGTCCCTCTGTGCCTTTGTACCTTATCTTTCAAGGAAGAAACCATGGATTTTGGAATAAAAGGAAAGACAGCCATTGTCTGCGCTTCCTCCCAGGGGCTGGGGCGCGCCTGCGCCGAAGCGCTCGCCGGGGAGGGAGTGAATCTGGTGGTGAATTCCCGCGAATTCGACCGCATTTTCAATACCGCCCGCGCCATTGCTGAAACCTACGGGGTCGAGGTAGTTCCGGTGGCGGCGGATCTCAGCCAGCCGGAAACAGCGGAGAAGCTTCTTAAAGTTGCCCTTGATCGATTCGGCGGAGTAGATATCCTCGTCAACAACGCCGGCGGTCCCCCGCCGGGAACGTTCGCAGATACCGATGACGCTGCCTGGGAGAAAGCGTTTCACCTCACCCTCATGAGCGCGGTGCGCATGAGCCGCGCCGTTCTCCCGACCATGATCGCCAGTGGATGGGGCAGGATCATCAACCTCACTTCGCTCGCGGTCAAACAGCCCATCGGCGGCCTTCTTCTCTCCAACTCGCTGCGGAGCGCAGTCATAGGTATGGCCAAGACCCTTTCGCAGGAGGTCGCGGGAAAGGGAATTCTGGTCAATAATATCGCCACCGGAGACTTCGACACCGAGCGTCTTCGCGCCCTGTTCGAAAACCGCGCCAAAAAGCAGGGTATTACTCCAGAACAGGCTCGCGCCGCCCAGGAATCGGCTATTCCCCTGGGCAGGCTTGGCCGTCCCGAGGAACTTGCATGGCTGGTGACTTTTCTTGCCAGCGAGCGGGCGTCCTTCATCACTGGCGCCACCATTCAAGTGGACGGAGGAGCATCGAGCGGACTTTGGTAAAAAGAAGGAGACAGGAGTCAGGAGCCAGAATTAATGATTGTTTTTCGCAGAGACGCAGAGAAAAAAAGAGAGAAGACAGACAAAAAATTTTTCTCTCGCAAAGTTCGCGAAGTTCGCAAAGAAAAATAAAACAAAAGCAACAATAAAAAGTTGCATTATGCTATGAAATGATTTATAATGGTAGCAAAACGTTATAATTGCAGGGTATGGAGGTGAACGCTATGGCAACAGCAGTGAGAATATCTGAAGAACTTGTCAATGAGGCAAAAAAATTTAGCCGGATAGACCATAGATCCTTAACAGGCCAGATTGAACATTGGGCTCGCATGGGTAAATGTGCTGAGGAAAATCCAGATTTAACTTTTTCGCTCATCAAAGAAATTTTAATTGGAGTAGAAGAATTGGAGCAAGGCGAAAAGTCTGAATATAAATTTGGAAAATGACATGAAAATATACCAATCAAGGTCTTTTGAGAAAAAGATAAAGAGAATACATAAAGGAGAAAAAGAAATAGTAGATCAGGAAATAAGAAATATTGCAAATAATCCTTCTATTGGAGTTGAAAAGAAAGGAGGTCTAAGGGGAATATTTGTTCACAAATTCAAAATTAAAACCTCTGAGTATCTTCTTGCTTATCGAATCATTGGAGAGGATTTGGAGTTAATCATGATTGGTCCACATGAAAATTATTATCGAATGTAGGAGGTGTCATGGTTACCATTCATCCACAGTACGTAGTTGACCAGAATCAGCAGCGTAAGGCGGTACTTCTCCCGCTGGCTGAATGGGAGCGGATTGTCGAAGATCTCGAGGAACTCGATGATATCAGGGCCTATGATGAAGCGAAGTCGGGCTCGCAGGAAACCGTTCCTTTTGTGCAGGCAGTGCGCGAGATTGAAAAAGGATATAAAGCGTGACCTTAGCAAACTACAGGTTCATCGCTGTACGCATAAACTGGGCGGACCGAGGAATTGGCCTGGCTGGTGGCTTTTCTGGTAAGCGAGCGGATATCTATATTACCGGAACTGCAAAACTAGAGAGCTGAAGTGCATTAAAATGGCTTTTGTAAGGATTTACAGATGATTGAGATTCCACCTGATCACAAGTACGCCGCGCTCGCCTTAAGAGTAAATCGTCTCGAATTTCAGTTCAGTGATCCTTTTCATCTGGATCGGGAACGACTGGTCACTCGTGAGTTGCCACTTGCTATGCCCGACCACTGGCAAAAGTGGCTCGGTACTCTTAAGGTCGACGAGTTGAGTAAAGCGAACCTATTTCTGTTCGCCCATGCACCATCGCAGACTCCAGAAATCCTCGATGGTGAGAATATACGGTTGTCAGATCTTATACACCGTCTGTACTTAGGTTTGTTGGTATCTTTTCCATATATTGATCATGGAGAAGGTACACTGATGACCGGTGTTAATCACAACGGTGAAATCGACGTTCGCAGAGTGTCACGCTACAACGCAGTCCATCCCCCTCTGGGCTGTCACGGTGCGCCGATTGATGATTCCTTTCTGGACATTACGATGCAGGTAGCTGAAGGAATTTCAACACTGGAGAGAGAAGGCGAGTACAATCGAACTTGGCGCATCATGCATGCATTATATGCAGCACTCAAAGCGGAAGAACTTGGTGTCAGAATTCACCAGTGCGTAAGGTGTATTGAGGGATTTATCTTACCGGAAATAGGGAATACAAGACGACAATTCATCAGTCGCGGCGCGCTATTTATAGGGTCGGGCCACGATGAACTTCTCGGCACTCTTTTTGACGTTCGCAGCGCTGTTGAACACTTGCATGGACCGTATAAAGCTATTTCGGCACATGATCGGATGCAAAAGGACCTACTTTTAGCAAAGCTCGGCTTCAGGGCTGAGGCAATCGCTCGAGATTGCATCCAGCGCTTGTTCACTACCGATACCTTGTGGCCTTACTTTAAAGATGACAATGCACTCGAGAAATTTTGGGCCCTCGATCCAACGCAGAGAGCGAGGATATGGGGGGCACCGATTGACTTCAAGAATAAATTCAAATACTTTAATTCAGAAACTGCGAAGATCCAACTCACACCTCGTTGAAAAGCTCTTTCTCATAAGGAAATCAACGCTCATTCCATCTCTCTATCATCTTTTATCATAAGCATCAAACGCATCACCGGTTCAGACAGTCTTTTCATGGCCTGTTAAAAATAATCGATCCTTCAGTAAAGAATGTCCCCGCCACGCAGGCGGTCATAAGGCAGGCAAGTGTTGCGGCTATGAGCGCCCTGACCCCGATTTTGCTCAGGGTATTGGTTGTAGAGGGCGCGATGGCGGATACTCCGCCGATAAATATGGCCAGGGAGGCCACATGGGCGAATCCGCAGAGTGCGTAGGCGCAGATAACCGCAGACCGGGGATCGGTGAGCAGGTGTTTTCCCATTGCGGCGGCCAGGTCCTGGTATGCCGTAAGCTCGGTTACAATGACCCGCTCTCCGATGATCTTTGAAATTGTGCCCGCATCAGAGAGGGGAACCCCCAGAATCAGGGTAATCGGATAAAAAACATATCCCATCAGCCCTTTGAGCGACCAGTCGATCCCGATTCCGAAAAAAGCGTTGATCCAGTCTCCCGCGCCGGCAAGCACCAGGTCGATGAGCGCTACAAGCCCCAGCACCGCCACAAGCAGAGCGACGATCCCCACGATGAGTTTCACCCCGGCATTGGCCCCGTTGATAACGGCCTCGAAGATGTTCGCCTCGCGGTCGTAGCTGGGATGGATATGCTGCCCCAGGGTTTCCGGGGTTTCTGTCTCCGGGACGATGATTTTTGCCATTACTATCGCCGCCGGCGCCGACAGGAAAGAGGCGGAGATGAGGTGTCCGGCGATTGTAGGAAAATAGGCTTTGAGGCTGAACACATACACCGCTAGGACATTGGAGGCCACAGTGGCCATACCCGCGGTTAGAACCAGCGCCAGTTCGGAGCGGGTCATATTCGCCAGATGAGGACGGATGGTAAGAGTGGATTCGATCCCCACGAAGATATTCGAGGAGGTGCAGAGCGATTCAGCGCCGGAAATGCGCATAAACCGGGTGAAAAGGTAGGCGAACGCCCTGATCAGACGGGGCATGATACCCAGGAAATAGAGGATGGACATGAGCGCAGAAAAGAAAATGATGGTGGGAAGAGCCTGGAACGCCAGGAAGAATCCGAGGGAGCTTTCTCCTGAGGCGTTCGAGGCTCCGGGAGGAAGAGCAAGCCTGCCGAACAGAAATTCGGCGCCGGCCGCCGCCGAACCCATGATTTTGACCACCACATCGTTTATCCAGAGGAAGACCGTTGCTCCGGGCGGGAAAACGAACACGAAAAATGCGAAGATGAATTGGAGCGCGATACCCCAGAATATGGCCCGCCGATTGAGAATCCTGCGGTTTTCTGAGAAAAGCCACGCGATTCCGAGGAGTATGAAGATGCCGGCAAAAGAGATAAGGTTATAGACGGACATGAGGCTCCGCAGTCGGTGATGGATTACTCAGCCTTGTTTCTCACGATTCTTTTTAGAGCTTCGGTTGATAATCTTGATTATTATCAGAAACACACCGATACCAAGGGTGAACAATGCCGCGACAGCGCCTATAATGTCGAAAATTGAAATATACCACATATGTTTGTCCCGGTTAAATACATGACGATATAAATAATTGGGAATGTTTTGTATGTCGTCATGTATAGATTACATTTACAGTAATCTACACGAATCCTTCATTCCTTGTCAATGGTTTTCCTCGCCCGCACAAAGCACCTCATTTTTCCTTCGGGCAGCAAACGGAACCCTGAAACAATCTCTCCATGCCTGTATGACCCACCGCAGCTCTGAGCGCTGTCCGCGCCAGGAGCCGTGTGGAGTCGAGAGTCGGGAGCGGAGAAACATCGGGGGTGATCAGGAGAGGGATTTCGGTACAGCCGAGGACCACTGCATCGCACCCCTCTTGTTTCAGGGAGGCGATGACATGGGAGAAAAAGGTACGCGAATTACCGGTAAAGAGACCGTACACAAGCTCATCGAATATGATGCGATTAATGTGCTCACGCTCTTTCTCGGGCGGTATGGTATGGAGTATGTTCGCAGCATCGAGTTTTTCACGGTATACAGGGCCTTCCATCAGATAGCGGGTACCCAGAATCCCGAGAGAGCGGTAACCGAAGGTAATCGCCTCGTTGATTACCGCGTCCGCAATGTGAATCCAGGGACGGGGGGTACTGGCGCATACTGTATTGAATGCCTGGTGAATGGTGTTGTCCGGGCAGATAAGGAAATCGGCGCCTGCACGGGTCACCTTCTCTGCCGAACTGATCATGAGCTGCGCCACTCCCTCCCAGTCGCCGTTATAGATGTGCTTCATGTATTCGCTCAGCGGATAGGTGTGCATGGTGATTTCGGGGTGGGCGTGACGGCCCAGGATATCAGCGCCCTCCCTGCATATGGCCAGATAGCAGAGAGCCGCGCCTTCAGCGGAACAGGCCACGATCCCGATATGCCGAATCATGTCTCCTCCTTGTGAAAAGATATACATGATGACAGATATTGTGTTTTATTTCAAAATAGATGCCGAATCAAGTTCGGCATGACATGTGTCATCCTGAACTCGTTGCCGCTTCGCGGGAACGATAAAACCGTTTCAGGATCTAATTCCAATAAGCATTCATAATGGCATGAATTCCATTATTTACATCACCCTGACCCTCTCCTAATTAGGAGAGGGTGGCCGAAGGCCGGGTGAGGTTTTCGACAGCCCGGAAAGCTCTGAAACATTTTTTTCCGGATCCTTCAGAAGGCATTCAATCTGTTTCTCTTCCCTTTTCGATGCCTGGCGGATGATTTTTACCGATACTCCGGTGATCAAGGCTAATACCACGAGGATGACGACTGCCAAATGCATGCTCAAAAAAAACATTTCCCTTGATACCTGGAAAACACCATAGAAGCCGAACAGGAAAAATACAATCGCTGAAACAACCTTGATGGTCTCTTCGGGAATTCGTTTGCAGAGAAGAACCCCGAATCCGATCCCGAAGGCATCCGCAACCAGCATTCCCAGCGTAGTGCCCATGAGAATTCCGAGGGGATGAGCGGGGAACCGGGCGGCAAGTGCGAAAGTCGCCAGCTGCGTTTTGTCACCAAGCTCGGCTATGAAAAATGCGATGGCCACAGTTATAACCGGGCCGTACCGGGTTGGCTTTTTATCCTGACCCTCCAGAGTATCTCCTCTGATGGTCCACAATCCGAACAGGATGAACGAAAATGCGGCGAGACCCTGTATCCATCCCTCTGCGGATTGAAACCTGGTCAGGTAATTCCCGGCGGCCACTGCCAGCGCATGATTGGCCACAGTGGCAAAGAACACCCCCAGAAGAACATGCAGGAATCGATACCGTGTGGCGAAAGCCATGGCCAGAAGCTGGGTCTTGTCTCCCATTTCAGCCAGGGTTACCGCGCCAAAGGAAACAAGGAAAGCGAGCAGAGTCATTTACAATCTCCGCCTCCATTGGAATTTACACAAAACAAATAAATATACCTTACCAACTTGTTCATGTCAACAAGCGGAGAGGGATCTGTCCATCTCCCATTTTTATTCGGCGAGAGATATGCCATATTACTTATGGCAAAATCCCCCCGCCGCATA
>JAUYCD010000108.1 GCA_030692375.1 Candidatus Latescibacter sp.
TCGGAAGCGACCGATGAATTTAACAAAACCTATCCGATCAGTGCGGGAACCACGGTGAATATAACGAATGTCACCGGAAAAGTGGCAGTCAGCACCTGGGATCAACCCAACGCCGAAATCCGTGCGGTCAAGAAGACAAAGAATGGCAGAAGCGATCTGGATGCGGTCACAATCGAGGTTACCCCTGCTGGGAATACGCTGGATATCAAGACTGTTTACCCTAAAAAAAGTAAAAGGGAAAATGAATCGCTCTTGACTAGAATATCGCGTGGATTCCGTAATTTTGGTTCCTCGGTAACGGTGGACTATACCATCACCCTCCCCAAAACCGCGATGCTCGGCAAGGTTAGTACTGTCAATGGGAATGTGGAACTCAGTGAAACGTTCGGTAATACGGTAGCCCGGAGCACCAACGGCACGGTCAAAGTGGATAAAGCGCAAGGCATCGCCGAGGCGCATACAGTCAACGGCAATATAGAGATACGGGATACCAAAGGAAATATTGAGATTCATACGACGAACGGATCGATCAGGGTGGAAAATGTTGAAGGCACAATAACCGCCAAATCCGTTAATGGAAATATTTTTCTGAACGGAGTCACTTCAGTCAAAGAAGCCCGCACCACCAACGGAAACATCAAAGCCGGAATTACAGGAACCGAGCCTGAAGGTATGAATATCAACACGGTCAACGGTTCGGTTGAGCTCTCTTTTCCTCAGACCATGAACGCGGAGATGGATATTGAATCCGCGCACGGCAAGATTTCCGCTCCCGGCGGGCTCACCATAAACATGGAAACCATATCACCCAGGCATATGACCGGAAAGCTTGGCGGCGGCGGGAACAAAATCCAGGTCAAAACGGTCAACGGCAGCATTATATTGAATAAACTGTAAAAATAAGGGACAAAGTGACAAAGGAACTTGCTTCGACAGGCTCAGCAAGCGTGCACTGAGCTTGTCGAAGTGCAAGCACTGAAAACCGGGTGAGGGAAATCCTATTTCATTTCCTTGATCATGATCTTCCGGAACCAGATTTTGTTGCCCTTGCCCCAGCTTGCGCCCGGATGCACCTGGATGCCTAAAAATCCCGTCTCCGGCACACGGAACTTGCCGGCGAGCAGGGTATCGGTGTAGTCCTGCACCTGCACGCCGTTCACCCAGGCTTTGATTTTGGCGGGCTGGCCCTCGATGCGCGCGACCACGGTGTTGTACTCGTCCTTCTTCCAGAGCTTTATCCCCTCGGGCTTATGCATGAGGAACTCGCCGCCGCCGGGGCAGTAAATGGCCGCGATCTCCCCCTCCGGGCGGTAGTCGATCGTCACCTGGTACGACAGCACATCCGGCTGCACACGCAGGAAAAGCCCCGAATCGATCGGATAATCCCCTTTCACCTCCGTATACACCTCGTAGTCCGCATATTTCTTTTCGGTTACCAGAAGCCCGCCTTTGCCCTCCGGCCACTGGTCGCCCGCGATAACCCCCTTGATGACCTCCCATTTGCCATCATCGCCGCTGTAGGTGGTCAGCTTGTTCCAGCCTTTGAGAGTTTTGCCATCGAAAAGGGAGGTGAATTCCTTGAGATTGGGCTGGTAGGTTTCGGCGGCAAAAGAGCTGCGGACTGCTATCGCTGCTGGAAAGGCGGAAATGATTCCGAGCATGTCACGGCGTTTCATCGAAAACCTCCTGGAAAAGAAAATCTCTCGCAAAGTTCGAAAAGAAAGAAATATGATGGATTTTGGAGTAGTATAATGAGGAGAGTGGAGAGGGGCAAGGGGAAAGAGAGGAGGATTTACATTGTCAATGGGGCCCGAAGAATTTGTCGCCGTTATAGTGAATCATGTGGTCCGGCGCCTCGGCAATCCATACTTCAGATTCCCACACGATTTCTTCAGCGTATTTTCGAAAGTCACTGAATGTCAGAAAAGCAGTCACATAAATTCGTCCGAACGGACATTTTGACAGCATGGTTTCCAGTTCAATATGCCTTTTAGGTGAAATCGGACCGTGAGAGGTAACAGCCTCAATGAAAAAAATCCATTTTTTCTTTGGGCTGAAAAGTACCACATCAGGAAGTTTGTCATGCTGAGTAACCGGTATAAAGAGTGATTTTAGTGCGGCTTCATCTATAAAAAGGTGCTTTTCCGCCGTATCGCCCATATAAATGAGAACAGGATTCTCGATGAATCGCGGAGCAAATTCTTCCAGAATGAGACGTTGAAGTATATTGTGTTCTCCAGGAGACAAATGGAGAATAGAATCATCTGGCAATTTGACGGCAACTGTATGCAGTTTACGGATTTTACCATATTTTCTTGTAAGAGAACCGTGTGTGCGAATGAATTTATTGACTTCCCGGTCGAACGTTTTTGTTCCATAGGATCGTAAAACGGGTAGTATGCCGCCTGTCAAACGATACACCGTTTTGCCGCTGTTTGTCGGACGATCCGGATTATCCGGGTTTCTGTCTACTATACGCGCCTGTTCAAACTGATGAATCGTTTGTCTCCTTAATGGTTTCGCGTGAATTCGGCGCATAATTTTTTTCGAATTTGTCACGCATCCAATCCATAATGTCGATGATTCTAAGGAGGGGCGTTTGAATATCTTTCCAAGTGTTCTCGCGGGTTCGTCCGGCCAAAGCGAGGAGAGTCAATGCAGAGCGTTCATTTCTCTGCTGACGGGGGAGTCCGAGCGCGGTAAGAATTTCGATGGCTTCTTCCAGTATTGTCATGAGGCGGTATCTTTGAGATAATCTTTTATTTCCCCGTTGATTCCCAGATGATCAAGAATCAAATCCTCAACTTCAGATGGATTAAGGTTAGTCAATTTTTTTAAACTTTCCCCGATTGCGCAAATTTTTTCAAGAGGAGGGAGCGGAAGAGTACGAATATCCGCAGCGTTAACCTGCGTGTTCCCGTTAATGGTTCTAAAATACCGGTCGAGTAAAACCGAATTGAATAATGCCGCCAACCCGTAAGTTTCAGCATCGAAAAGATTCCCTTGAATTTTACGAACATAATTCAAATGATTTTCCAATCCTATATAGGGGAACGGGAATTTCTCAGCCCAAAAAATTCCGGCAACCAGCCGCCGTTTCTCTTCTTTCGCTGTGAATCGTTTCAGAATAACGTAATCCTTCACCGGCAGAAGCAACGGCATGGAATTGTCGCATACTTTGAAATAGAAATCTTTCTCGCTTCTCTTTGATGGCCAGATAGTTTCAAACGGACGGATATTATGCATGGAAAGCAAGGGAACTGAATCGCTGTTATCTCTTTCGCGGATTATATACTCAAGAGCACGGAAAGTAACAACCGGCCCGGTGGATATTTTGAATCCCATATCCTGAAACCGAGAAGGCCAACTATCCACTATTTTCGCAATACGCCGGTCAAGATCATTTCCCGCGATCCGTACAATTCTATCACCCTTTGTATCATCTATAAGCTCACTCATGGAAACAGAACTCCGATCAACACAGTGAAGATCACGGCCTTTACTGGTCGTGACAATCACAGAGTCGTGTTTTTTCCCCCGTATTCCGGCAAGAATAATATTCTCTTGCAATACCCCATTTTCCTTGAATGTATCCGTTCTCGATTCGAAAAGGTGAATGTGATACGGTGTGATACGGTCGAAGAACCACTTCCGAAAGTCACGGAAATACAAGCCGTTACAATAACTTCGCGGTGTAATGGCCACTATTTTGCCGCCCCGGCGCAAAAGCTGCGCACCAATTGCCATAAATAATGCGTAGATATTCGGTTGTCCATGAATGACGTGCCCCATCACCCTGGCATGCGGCGAATCTTTCAATATCTTTCCATAAGGGGGATTCATGATAACCATATCGAATGGCCCGGAAACGGAATTGTCGCCCGTAAAAAGATCGTTCCCGCATGGGGAATTGGATAGGATAAAATCTTCATTATAGATTCTATATTCGAAACCATGTCCCTGCTTGTTCAATACGTTCTTCGCCCGCAGCATGGTTTCATGGAGGAACGGTATCAACGCCGGTTCCTTTTCGTACAGTACCGCCTGGACCGTGCGCGGTTCGCCAAATGACGCGATCCGGTCGCATACCGCGGCAGTCAAAATACCCACTCCGGCGCCTGCGTCAAGCAGACGAATTTTCCCTGAAGGAATCTCCTTGAAAAGTAAAGCCATAAACTCAGCAACTGCTACCGGTGTTCCGAAATGACCATTAATTTTCCGATCTTCAATGGTAGTGGTTGCCTCGTATTCCTTTTGCAAGATAGCAGCGAAATTGGATATAGATTGGCTACGGAAAGGTTCAGATACCGGGAGGTTGGTAGGATATGTGTAAGGAATGGTTTCCATAATGGACGATGACTTTTCAGGTTATTGGGTTGGTGCATTCTGATGTATTATAGGGAGGCTGAGTTGAAAAGGCAAGGGAAAATGTGAGAATGAGAGTGGATATGTGTGCAGGTTTTAAGATACTAAAAAAAAGAAAGCAAATTCGTTATGTATATATGGGAGATATAGACATTTCCGTTGGCAAAAGAAACAATAATGCGGAAGAAGGAAAAAAAGGCGAAAGTCTACTCCTTTTCCATACCTTCATCCGCCCCAAGATTTAAGTACCCCTATCCGGTAGTATCATAGAAACGAGAAATCACACCCCGGTTCATTTCCCCCTCCCCAGCACCTTCTCCGCATTCTTATGATACACCTTCTCCAGTACCTCATCCGGCAGGAAAATCCCGTAAATATTCCATCTCCCCTGCAGGTGATGCCCCCCCGAGGGATTAAAGTATTCATCGTCCGTTTCCAAAAACCGGTAATAAATCCGGTACGCTACGGCGCTGGGCATGGTGTCTGTGCCGAAGGTGATGCGGTCCTGGTACTTGATGAAGAATTTACGGGCGGTGTAGGGCTGACGGCCCAGCTCGGAGATACGGGCGTCGATGTCCACATATAAGTTCGGGTAGGTATCTAGCCACTGTGCGACTGTGCCCAGGTCTTCGGGAAGGTTGGCGACATGCGCGCCTACGAAGATGGTTCTGGAGTGACGGGCGATGACGCGGTTGCGCTGGGCGAGTATTTCATTCTTGGAGGGGTACTGCGGGCAGTAGAAGAGCCAGTCCGGATGCGCCTGGAGCTCATCATAGCGCTCGTTGTACTTATCGAGCGGGGTGAAGAATGCATTAGGGTCGGAGACATGGATCATCACCGGGATACGGAGTTCGCCGCACTTGGCCCAGATGGGGTCGATGCGGGGGTCGTCCACTGGGACTAGCCTGCCGGATTTGTCACGGTCTGTCAGGCCGAGGGATTTGAAGATTTTGAGGCCCCGGCAGCCTAGTTTCACTGCTTCTTCCAGACGGGCGGCTTCTTTGTTGCCGAAATCCGGCTCGTCGATGCGGCTGAAATCGGGGGAGAAGAACACGATGAACCGGTCTTTGGATACCGCCTGGCACTGCCGCAGGTGCTCCTTGTAGAAATCGCCCCTGGAGAGGCCGTCGAGGGAGACACAGGCTTTCACCCCGGCGGCGTCCATCTCGGCGAGGCATTTTTTAAGGTCGGCGCGCCCCAGGTGATTGTGAAAGTCTATTACAGGAAATTTGGGCTTGAGAATTTTGGTTTCCTTGGTCACCATCTGGCTTTTCGGCTCCCAGTCGCGGAGGAGGAGGTCGCCCGTCTTTGTCTGGGCCAAAAGCGTCGCGGGCAGCGAGAAGAACAGAAGGAAAGCGAGAAGGGATGCTTGAGGTAGGGTCATGGGAGTTCCTCCTTATGGCATCAGGGCGTATAGAAACATGTCATTTTCAGGAAATTAGCATAATCTAGCGCTATGAGCAAAGGGAATTTTAAGGAATATCTCTTGCTTTTTCCCGCCCATGAGGATAATTTGTATATGCCAATAGGCAAATCGGCCCCGGTTACTGTTCATGTGAAACTCAAAAAATCTAGTGTTAAGCCAATCAGATAATGTCTGGTGCTGGAGTTTCTTTTTCTTTTTACCCCCTTAAAAAGGGGGTCGCCGCTCAAGCGGCGGGGGGATATTGATTCGCTGGGAAGAAGAAATCCCCCCTGCCTTTGGCATCCCCCTTGTTAAGGGGGGAATATGAATCCAACTTTATTGCATTGACTTAACACGAGGTTCTCCTGTCACAGTACGAGGATTTAGGAAACTATCGTCAGCTCTTTGAATTATTTCCCGAACCGGTAATACCCGGCCACAGGGAGAGCCAAGAATGGAATCAGTCGAAGTTTGGGAAGACAGCGCCCGAAAGACTTACAGTATTCTGGTTATCGATGATGAAGAAAACATCTGCGAGATACTCATGGAATTTCTTAAAAGAGAAGGATATACTGTTGCTACTGCTCTCAGCGGCGGAAAAGGCTTGGCTCTTTTCCGGGAAAAGTATTTTGATACGGTCATCACCGATTTGAACATTCCCGATTTATCCGGCTGGGATATCGCGAGGCAGATCCGTAAGGAAAAGCCGAATACATTTATCATCCTGCTAACCGGCTGGGAAACAAAAATAGACGATATCAACAACCTTGAAAAAAACGTCGACATGGTTCTCCATAAACCGATTGATTTTCCCAAGCTTTCCGGGATTGTCAGGGATGCCTGCGCTAAAACCTGATAACCGAAGCACATGAAGGTGATAAAACTAAAAAAAATACTATCCGCCGCTTTTTTTGGAGCAGCGACCGCTGCGGTAATCTATGCGATTTCGCAGACAATGGGATACCGGACTTTCCTGGAAATCCAGAACATGGTGGATGACAGCCATTTTATTGTCCGTGACAAACCGGCTTCCCATACCGGCGGCATTGTGATCATAGACATTGACGATTATTCCATCAACCATTTGGGAAATTTCAAACATTGGCCGCGGCGTCATTTTGCACAGGTGATCAGTCTGGCGAGAAATGGTGGAGCGAGGATTATTTTTCTCGATGTAATTCTCATGGAAGGGGGAAAAATCGGGGATAATCAAGCGCTGGTTGATTCCGTCGCCTGCGCGGGGAATGTTATTTCCGGATATTATTTTAACCTTGATTATCAGAGCAGGAGAGAACGTCCTCTCGATCCGGTGTACAACGAGAAATTTTCCGATACCTGGTTCAATACGCAGCGATTTGAAAAAATTGAATTTATTCGTGCGGAAAATATCACACTCCCTTTCCGGGAAATGGTGGAATCCTCGAAGGGGCTTGGATTTACCAATTATATACCCGATCCCGACGGCATCGTAAGGCACATACCTTTATACATTAGTTACAACCGCCGTCTCCTGCCTTCGGCTGCGCTCCAGATGTGGCTGCAGATGAAAGGGATGCATTTCACGAATGTAGTCATATCGCCGAAAGGGAGCCGTTTTGGAGAAACGTTCGTTCCCACCGACAAACATTGTTTCATGCGGTTGAATTACTCTCTGTCAGGGCAAACTTACCGTACAATTTCGTTCGCCCCAATGCTGAAAGGCCAGTATCCTGCGGAGATTTTCAAAGACAAGGTTGTCATGATCGGATCAAGTTCTTCCATACTCGGCGATCTGAAAAAAATTCCCGGACATAATGCCCTTCCCGGCGTGCAGATTCATGCCGCCGCTCTTTCCACCCTGCTCGAGAAAAATTTTATTACCGTTGTCCCCGGGGATGTTATTTTTGGTTTCACCATTCTTTCCGGTATCCTGGCCGGTCTCTTTTTCAGCTTTCTGCCTCCCGTGAAAGCGGGGCTTCCGATGGCGATCGCTTTCCCAATGATACTCTACGCCATGTCCATGTACAGTTTTTCCGCACATGCCCGGCTCATTAATATCACCATTCCTTCGGCGGTGGTCATTCTCCTTTATATCGTTATTACCATTCACCGTACCGTGGAATACTATGAGCGGAGAAACTATAAAAAAAACCCGGTTTACTGTCAGCGCCCGGCCGGTTGAACAGGCATTCGTTTATTCATGCGGTACACGAAAGCCAGAAGTTCCGCCACCGCTGCATACAGTTCGGGGGGATCATCTCGTCAATATTTACCATCATGAGCAGACTGAGCAGATCGGGATTCTCACGAAACAGTACATGACGTTCCCTCCTTTTGTGTAAGTACATTATAAACAAGCTATTATATTATACCCAACACGGGAGGGAATGTTAAGAGGAATCTTTTCCTATTTTATTGCCTCACATAATCTTATACATTTTGCAGAAGCCTATATAGAGGGGGAACTATAAGGCTCGCAACGAGTTATCCCCTCTCTATTATAGAGAGGGGGCCAAGGGGTGAGTTTAGAAAAAGCGGCCTTTACAGGAAATTCTTACTCAAGCCACATCTTTTCCATGAAAGCTTCAAACATCACACTGGTCATATCTATGCCGACATCGATCCCCTCACCGTCGCCATAGTTGAAGACGATGAATCCTCCCGCCGGGGTGCTCCAGCGCTCCACCAGCTCATGGGCTTCACGGCGCACTGCCTCACGGTTTCCAGAAGGGAGGGTCGCCTGAATATCCACAGTGGAGAGGAAAGCCACACGGCCACGGAAGCGTCTTCCCAGCTCTTCGATGCCGTAGGCGCGTGGCTGCTGCATGTTCATCACATCCACACCGGCTGCGATGAAACGATCCACGAAATCATTGATACGGCCGCAGGAGTGCAGGATGAAGTGGTATCCATACTCATGGTACCGGGAGATGAGAGTTTTATACCGGTCAAAGAAAAAGCGGTCGAAAAGGGCGGGCGAGATGAATGTCCCGGTCTGCGTTCCCCAGTCGTCGGTGAGGAAGACGCCATGAACACGGTTTCCGAACCTGCGGTGAATCTCATCCACCTGCGCCATCTTGAAATCGAGAATCATGTCGAGGACTCTCTCGATCTTTTCCGGCTCGAAATAAAAATCCTCCATGGTCCTTGAAAAGCCGTGGAGCATATGGAGGCGTTCAATAAAGGTAAAGTGGCTGGTGAGACAGACATAACGGTCACCGGCGCTGGTGATCTCTTTCTCGGCCCGTTCATAATAAAACGGATCTTTCGGATCGGGGGGAAGGTAATCTGCGAGCCTTGCCCAATCTTCCAGGGGGCCTTTTACCACCTGGCCCATGTTTTTAACCTCGGTGACGGCCCAGATACAGCCCCAGTCGTCGGGAAGCGGAGTATCGAAAAACCAGCCCGACTTCTGACGGTCGAGTTCCCAGGAATCGCATACATCGTCTGGCGCAGGCGGATAGACATGCTGGAAAAAAGGCAGCCGTTCGGGATGGTCGAACTCGATGGCTCTCCGGACAAGTTCATATCCGGTCATTATGGGGTTTCTCCTGTAGTATGGAAAATGCTTATTTTTCGATTTACCTTCCGGCGAGCAAATCCCCTTGTCACCTGCGGTGACAACCCCTTGAAGGGTACGCTTCAGTCACGGGTGATAAAGTCCTTCGCTCACTGTCTCAATAAACTTTGTATATTGCGATGAGAAATTATCATTGTCAAGGAAAAAAGGGGCTTTTACATTTTCACGGGTTGTGCAGAATTGTTCTTTTCGGTTATGTCATTAAGTCAGCAAAATACAGTGAATAAGAGAAATTGAGTGCTCCTGTGTCTTTAAAATCCCCCCTGCCTTCGGCATCCC
>JAUYCD010000109.1 GCA_030692375.1 Candidatus Latescibacter sp.
GTATTAAAATACCTTAAATCATCTCACTGTCAAGTGTTTTCATTCCATTTCTTATCCTTCTCGGATAGTAGAGTCTTTTGCAAAAGTCGATATTTGAAGCAGCCCCCTTTCTGTCCTTCGGACATCCTTCCCCCGTTTCGGGGGCAGGAAAATATGCCAGCGGTGCAGCAGAATACCTTTGCCTGGCCAAGAAAGGTTGGTAAGCAGAAACTTCCCTTGCCCCCGGAACGGGGGAAAGGGATAGGGTTAGGGGGTTTCAACTTTTGCAAAAGCCTCTATTTTATACGGGATTTTTTGATATTAATTTTGTATATTGATAATTATCAATTAGTTTTACTTCACTTTTTATTGATTTCGAATGCTGAGGATCCCCTATGAGTTTCCTGATCATCGGACTTGCTGTTCTTTCATTTGTCTACGGATATATCGGATTACGGATTCTGGTTCCATCCCCGTTCAGCACAATCACTCAGGTCATCCTGTGGGCTGTGCTGGCGACCTTCCTGCTCATGCCTCCGGTTTCTCTTGTGTTCCGGTTTACAGGATTCAAGCCTTTCTGGAGCGATGCGTTTGCCTGGGCAGCCTATATAGGTCTCGGATTCTTCAGTCTTGTCTTTGCTTTCCTTGTGGCCAGGGATCTGCTCCTTTTAGTCACGGTTTCGGCGGATTACTCATTCTCTTTCATCAAAACCTTAATGGGAAACAGCGGAGCATCATCACTTTTTTTAAGTCCCGTGCGCCGTCATTTCCTGGTGAATGTCACGAATCTGGGGATACTCGGCATCACCGCACTCTTGTGCATGTATGGATTTTACGAGGCTCGCCGCACCCCCCGTATCGTTCAAATTTCTGTTCCGGTGAAAGACCTTCCGTCCGATCTGGAAGGATTCCGCATTGCGCAGATCACCGATCTGCATGTCGGTCCGACAGTCAAAGGGGGCTTCGTGCAATCTGTTGTCGACCGGGTAAAAAGCCTCCATCCGGATGCCATCGCAGTGACCGGCGATGTAGTGGACGGCTCGGTGCCGGAAATAGGGAAGGATGTGGCCCCTCTGGGGGAACTCTCCGCCCCTTTCGGGAAGTATTTCATAACCGGCAACCATGAATACTACTCCGGCGTCGAACCCTGGATAGAGGAAATGAAGCGGCTCGGATTCATCGTTCTTCTCAATGAACACCGGGTTATAAAGCGCGGCGACGGCAGTATCCTGCTGGCCGGAGTGACCGATTACAGCGCCGGAAGAATTCACGGGAATCATGCGTCAAGCCCGGAAGCGGCCATCTCGGGCGCGCCTCCCTGCGATGTAAAAATTATCCTTGCACACCAGCCGAGCAGTATCTTCGCCTCCTCGCGGGCCGGTTTCGATCTGCAGATCACCGGTCATACCCACGGGGGACAGTATTTTCCCTTAAAATACCTGGTGGGTTTACATGAACCTTATGTCTCCGGCTGGCGCCTTCACGACAAAACTTTCATCTATGTGTCCCGCGGCGCCGGATACTGGGGCCCTCCCCTGCGCATAGGGGTTCCGTCCGAGATAACGGTATTTACCCTGAATCGCGCCAGATGAAACAACCTTCTCTATCCTAAAAAAACACCCACGCCTTTGAAAGCATGGGTGTTTTGTTAAGACAGCGCTGTTGATCAATACATATCATCCATGCCGTGGCCGTGCCCGCCGGCAGGCATCGGCGCTTTTTTCTCCGGCAGCTCGCTGACCACCGCTTCGGTGGTGAGGAGCATTGATGAGATAGAAGCAGCATTCTCCAGGGCGATACGAACCACCTTGGTCGGATCGATGACACCGGCCTTGATGAGGTCTTCGTATTGTTCGGTTGCAGCATTGAATCCCTCATTTTCGGGTAGCTCGAGGATTTTCATCACTACAATCGAGCCTTCGATGCCGGTATTGTTGGCGATCTGTTTGGCCGGTTCACGAAGCGCCTTCTTCACGATCTCGACGCCGACCGCTTCATCTCCGGAAGCTTTCACCTTTGAAACCGCTTCAATGGACCTGAGCAGCGCCACTCCGCCGCCGACCACGATGCCTTCCTCGACCGCAGCACGGGTGGCGTGGAGAGCATCCTCGAAACGGGCCTTCTTCTCCTTCATCTCTGTCTCGGTCGTGGCGCCGACTTTGATTACCGCCACACCGCCGGAGAGCTTGGCCAGACGTTCCTGGAGTTTCTCACGGTCGTAATCGGAGGTAGTCTCCTCGACTTGGTTGCGGAGCTGGGCTATTCTGCCCTGGATTTCCTTGGTTTTGCCGCCGCCTTTGACTATTGTGGTGTTGTCCTTGTCGATAACCACCCTGCCTGCTTTGCCCATATCGGAGATAGTGACATTTTCAAGTTTGAAACCGATCTCTTCAGAGATGACCTTGCCGCCGGTAAGAGTGGCGATATCCTCGAGCATCGCTTTGCGGCGGTCGCCGTAGCCGGGGGCTTTGACGGCCACTGCTTTGAGTACTCCGCGAAGCTTGTTGACCACCAGAGTCGCCAGCGCTTCACCCTCGATATCCTCGGCGATGATCAGGAGCTCCTTTCCCATCTGGCTGATCTTTTCAAGGATCGGAAGAATGTCCTTCATCCCCGAAATCTTCTTGTCGTGGATCAGCACGAGCGGCTCTTCAAGAACTGCTTCCATGGTGTCCGGATTGGTTACAAAATACGGGGAGATATAGCCGCGGTCGAACTGCATTCCCTCCACCACTTCGAGGGTGGTTTCGATACTTTTGGCTTCCTCGATGGTTATAACGCCGTCTTTCCCCACCTTATCCATTGCATCGGAAATTAAATCCCCGATAGAGGAATCGTTATTGGCGGAAATGGTGCCGACCTGGGCGATTTCATTTTTCCCGGACACCGGCCGGGAGATTTTTCTCAGATGCGCCACAGCGGCGGCAACCGCACGGTCGATGCCTTTTTTCAGCTCCATCGGATTCGAACCGGCGGTGACATTTTTCAATCCCTCGGCAAAAATCGCCTGGGCAAGAACGGTTGCGGTGGTGGTGCCGTCGCCGGCGACATCGGATGTTTTTGTTGCGACCTGCTTGAGCATCTGTGCGCCGACATTTTCGTATTTATCTTCCAACTCGATTTCTTTTGCCACACTGACACCGTCCTTGGTGACTGTGGGAGCGCCGAATTTTTTCTCCAGAAGAACATTCCGTCCTTTCGGCCCAAGAGTGACCTTAACCGCATTGGCCATTTTATCAACGCCGGCTTTAAGTTTGGAGCGGGCGTCTGCATCATATCGAATTTCTTTTGCCATATTCTTCAATCCTCCGAGCAGCGAATGGTTTACGATTATTCTAAAACGGCGAGAATGTCAGTTTCGGACATGATAAGGTAATTCTTGCCCTCGTATTTTAGCTCCGTTCCTCCGTATTTGGAGTACAGAACCTTATCTCCGGTTTTGACATTCATGGCAATGACCTTGCCGTTTTCATCAATCCGTCCGGGTCCGACTGCAACGATTTCACCTTCCTGAGGTTTTTCTTTTGCTGTATCCGGGATGATGATACCGCCCGAAGTTTTGTTTTCGAGATCTTCTTTCGGCGCGATGATCACTCTGTCTGCCAAAGGTCTGATATTCAATGGTGCTCCTCCTGTAACAGCGGGTTAAAGTATATTGGAAACATAGCGGATACTGCATCTTCGTTTTTCATTTCTCCTGCCTGGTAACCTTGACAAAATTCTTCAGGAAACAATTCTCATGGTTGCAAAATATATGCCGCACTAATATATATTTATGTAACATATTGGTAATAATAAATTTCAAATTTTATTGAAGGAGCAGGTATTCGACTTTCCATGTCAGGGACTGCCATTAAGGCATATATGGCAGAATGTGGCAAATCGACCTGCCACCATTCTGGATGCTTTTTACATCCCGGCCATAAGCGTGGTATAGATTCGGGCGGCTTTGAATATCTGATCCAATTCCACCCACTCGTCCGCGGTGTGCGCCTGGGCGATATTTCCCGGGCCGCACAGCACTGAGGGAATTCCCATCTCGATCATTACCATGGAAAAAGCCACTCCCGGACAGCCGCCGATCACCGCCTCTTTTCCGGTCGCTTTGCGAAAGGCTTCGGCCACCAGCAGGGTGAGAGGATGGTCTGAGGCGATGAATTCGGCTTTCAGTTTTCCGGACTTGTCGCGCCAACCTTTCGGTTCATCCGCCTCACTGACATCCATGCCAAACTCCCTTCGCATCCGTTCCATAAACACGTCAACCTGTCCCTGGACGAGTTCCGGAGGCGTTTCCGGGATAAGGCGCGAATCGAGGCAGACAATGCAGCGATCCGGAACAGCAGCCAGGTACAGACCGCCTTCGATTTTTTCAAAATTGCACGTGGAATTCCCGAAGATGGGATTGGAGACCTTGAGATAGGGAAGGTTGACGAATTCGGTGATGAACCGTGCGGCGTGGATGATTGCATTCACTCCCTTATCGGCTATCCCGGAATGAGCAGAGCGCCCTTTGAACTCGAAGCAGGTTGCGAAGCATCCCCGGTTGCCGATCTGCACTTCCAGTCCGGTGCCTTCGGCGGATATCATGCCTTCATACCCGCCGAGAAGGCCCTGGTCGCGCGCCCAATAATAGCCTGCGGCGCCGCCCCACTCCTCTTCGATATCGCTGAAAAAGGATATGCCGCCACGGGGTTTTATTCCCGCGCGAACAAGGGCTTTATAAGCGCAGAGAACCGCCGCCAGCCCGCCTTTCATGTCGCAGGTTCCCCGGCCGTACATCCTGCCTTCCACGATATTACCGGCAAATGGATCCACAGTCATTCCTTCCACCGGTTTGACATCCTGGTGGCCATTGAATAAAAAGCGGCCTTTCCCGCTAACCGCGCCGTAATCCGCAAAAAAGTTCGCCCGCTCAGCATCGTAGGGGTAAACACGAATAGGGATACCCAGGTCCCTGAACCAGCGTTCGTAGAAATCCACCATTCCTCTTCCCTCATGGTGAGTCAGGGAAGGTATGGCTACCAGGTCACGGGTCACCTGGATCAGTTCGTCGTCATCGATAAAGCGAAGCGCAGCCTTAATGTCAGTCACATCATTACCCTAATGTCTTTTCCTGTTGGATTCTGGATTCTATAAAAATATAGTGAGTTTTCAGCCGAAAAGAAAGTCTCTGGCCATCCCCATTTTTTATTCGGCGATAGACATGCCATATCACTTATCTTCTCTTTAAACAAAATCCCCCCGCCGCATAAGGCGGCGACCCCCTTATTAAGGGGGTAAAAGCTGCCTGCCAACATGATTCCCCCCTTAGTAAGGAGGGATGTCCGAAGGACAGGGGGGATTCGTCCTTCAAGAGGACTTGGACCCAAGAATATTTTCATAAATATATTCTCGTGGAACGATAAGCATCATTAAGAGTTACAAAAAATTGATTCAAATATCTGGGGGATGGCCGAAAAGAAAGTCTGAACAATGATTTTCAGGATTCAAGGATTACCATGATAAATCATACAAAATCAGGCCGATCATGAAATCATGCGAACCATGGTTCATACTTTCTCCCCGCCATCAATCCATGTGGAAAACTTCTTTGAGCGGAATGCAGACAGGGGAATGATCAGGATTGGTATCCATGATGTCGGCCATGTAATCCCACCATCTCCGCATGATCGGCAAACCGGACAGCTTGGCGGAAGTATTATCCGGGGATAGTTTCTGTACGGCGAAAAGAGTCAGGGTTTTTTCATCGAGAAAAATGGAGTAGTCTGAAATCCCTGCCCGGTTAAGCGCCTGGAAGAGCTCCGGCCATATCTTGTCATGACGGCGCCTGTACTCTTTCTCGTACCCCGGTTTCAATCTCATGGTGAATGCCGAGCGTTTCATTTACTTTCCTCCCAATTTTTTCTTTGCGAACTTTGCGAGAAACTATTTTGACATGATTTACAAGATTTTACAAGATTTAAATTCTTCATTTTTTCCTTTAATCCTGTGAATCCTGTGAATCCTGTCTAAATTTTCAAATATTTTCTTTTTGACATGATTGACAAGATTTTACAAGATTTTATGGCTGATTTTTCTAATCATGTGAATCTTGTGAATCCTGTCTAAATTTTCTTTTTCTTTGTTTTATTCATAAAACCCGAATTCATACGCTGCATCAAAAAGCGCCACTATGTTCTCCGGTGGAATACCATACTGTATATTATGGACGCTGTTGAAAACATAACCGCCGCCGGATTTAAACTGATTAATGTTTTTTCGGACCTCTTCACGGACAACATCCGGACCGACGAATGGAAGAACATGCTGTGAATCGACGCCGCCGCCCCAGAAAACGAGCCGATCTCCGAATTCCTTTTTCAGGTTCGCCGGATTCATGTTCACCAGTCCTATCTGCACCGGATTGAGAATATCCGCGCCGTTATCCAGAAGGTCGGGAATGTACTCATAGCAGCTCCCGCAGGTGTGGTACCATACCTTGGCCGATGTGAGGGATTTGATGTGCTGGACAAGCTTCTTCTGACGGGGTTTGACAATCGCCCGGTAAAACTTCGGGGAGAAGAGCGGCCCGCTCTGACCGGCCAGATCGTCTCCGATCATGACGACATCCACCAGATCGCCGACCCGGGCGAGGAAACCGGTATAGAAATCGAGCCAGAACTGAAGGGTTCGATCCATCACCGCCTCACAGAACGCGGGATTCTCGATGGTGTCGATAAACCACTGCTCCAGCCCACGCATATACCAGCAGATTTCATACACCACCCCGCCGATGCAGGTGCAGAGGGCTTTCGAAGATGTGGCGCGCATTCTGAGGGCTTCTTCCCGTACTCCGGTGAAACGGCTCCGGTCGCCGCCTTCAGGGAAGGGATAGCGCTCAACATCCCTGACAGTCGCTCCGGCCAGCGGATGATGAGAAATATCCATGTAGAGCTGCTGGTCATCCGGCATGGACCAGACCACGCCGAACTCGTCACGGAGGTCATGCCAGAGCCGTCCCTTACGGTAATTCTGCTCGATTGCGCCTCGAAAACTGTCAGGAGCATGGGCGCCGATATACCGGGTGTCCACGTGAAACCGGTTTAGTATCTCCTCACAGGGTTTCGCAAGCTGCTGAACCGGGTCGAGAATGGTCACAGTGTCCGTGATTCCCAGATATTCCAGCAACTCCTCATAAGCTCTTTTATGAATACCGGTCTGGAACCCGCCCAAGTCGATGGGAATCCGGTCGGGGATTTCGTGAAGGAGAGCGGCCTGCACCCTCTCACGTGAAGTCATCGTTTCGATATGTTCCATGGATTCTTTTCTCCTCAATCACACGAATCAGTGGTTCAGACTATTTTTATCCTGACTATCCGCGGTTCGGACATTCTTTCACACTCTCTCCCGCTCAATTATTTCCTGGTATCCGCACTCTTGGTAAGCGGTCAAAGGTACAGGATGCAGCCCTTTT
Organism: Candidatus Latescibacter sp.; assembly: GCA_030692375.1. Lineage (NCBI taxonomy): Bacteria > Pseudomonadati > Candidatus Latescibacterota > Candidatus Latescibacteria (ex Chuvochina et al. 2023) > Candidatus Latescibacterales > Candidatus Latescibacteraceae > Candidatus Latescibacter > Candidatus Latescibacter sp. The sequence continues at coordinate 7,433 of JAUYCD010000109.1, forward strand.
CTCCGGTAAGATTCCATGACAACCGGGGTGGTGTCGGCATGGAGGAGCGCTTTTTCCAGTTCCATATTGGCGCCGATCAAGTCACGCAAATGTTGTTTTAGTTCTAAAGTAGAATAATCCACCAGAGCAGCCTTGGCCACCGACCGCTTGAGCGCATCAACCGATTTTAAAACCGAGGGAATCCGCTGCTCCGCCCGCGCCATCTGGTCAAGGGCAAAGCTCCAGTTTTTGGAAGGGTCATGGTTGAACACCACATCCCCTTGCAGAAGCTCGTGGAAAATGCAGGCCATCTGGTAATCTGCCTGTACCGAATGGTCGTCGTCGGCGGCATAGCGGGCGTTGAAGTGAAATCCTCCCCGTATCCCGAAGGCTATCAGAGTGCCCACAATCTGCTCGATATTGACGCCGTGATGGTGATGTCCCAGGTCCACCAGCACACCGCCGCGGTCGCCGAGCAGCCGCGCCAGCTCTCCTGCGGTTCCCCAGTCCGGAATCGTGGTGCTGTAAGTGCCCGGCTCGAACACCTTGTATTCGAAAAGCACCCGGTCCAGCTTTTCCCACTGCGCGGGAGAAACTATCCCTCTGAATTCAAGGACGCAGTCTTTCAGAAACGTGATTTTTTCCTGTAACTGACGCTGCCCCGGGTAATTGGTGCCGTCCGGAAACCAAAGGGTGAGAATGCCGTTCCCCAGTTCGGCGGCGATATTCGCTCCCAGAACGGTCTGCTCGACATACCGTTTTCTCATAACGGGATTCTGCGCGGAAAAGCTGCCATCCTCCGATCCGGCCAGGAAATAGGTGGGGCTGATGGAACCCATGGAGACCCCATGCGCCTCCAGCTCCCCTTTTACACGGCGGGCGGTTTCCCAATCTCCTTCTCTACCGTCGCGTGAGAGGAACCAGAGAATGTGCTGCCCGACAGCCGGAGTCGAGCGGGTCAGGGAGTGGATAAGGCCGATATCTTCGGCGATCTCCAGGGTGTTTCGTGCGGCGCCGCCGCTCCCTCCGCCCTCGAATCTTCCCCCGCCGCCGAAGCCGTTCCATACCTGCCAGCCTGGGACTTCCACAACAAATTTTCCGGTATAGTCAATCGCCCGCTCAACCGCTTCTTCGTCGAAGGAGGATTTGAGGTAGTCGAGGCCTTTTTGGATAAGGGCATCGAGATTATGAGGCATTATTTATTCCTTTCAATAAACAAATTATTATTCGTGCAATTTTACATGACGACATATTTTATTTCGTTTCTTCTCAAAATAGATGCCGAAACAAGTTCGGCATGACACGTGTCATCCTGAACTCGTTTCAGGATCTATACTCTCAAAACATGCGCAATTATTTATGTCGTCATGTATAGTTATGACACAATATATTACTCACACCTCTACCATTCTCTTATAGACAATGCCAACCAATGAACCTAAAATAACCGTTATCTCCCTTTCAATCACTTCACTTCCATTTGACTCGTCCACTTTTCGCGATACCGATACAACTTCTGTGCTGAATCTCCCGTAAAAGGGTTTACCTGCCGGTACTTTATATCGAACCCTGCGGTATCTACCTGATACGGATGAATTTCCATCAAGGCCGCCTTTCCGGCAATGGCCGCGCCGAGAGCGGTTGTTTCGGTGACCGGATTCCCGTTCCTGTCCGAAAGAGCGTAGACTGTATGGCCGGTGAATGTCGCAAGAAGCTTCCCGTAAAGAGGGTCTTTCGCACCGCCGGCCGTTATGACCAGAGGCGCGCTCCTTTCGGCTGAGATCGCCTCGACCTGGATTGCCGCAGTGAGGGCTGTGGTCAGGGTGGTCGCCAGGTATGAAGCTCCGTGAACGCCGAACAGGAATTCCTCGTTGATGATCCGCCCCTTCAGTTCCGGGAAGGGGCCGGTTCCGTGGTTGACCGGGCTGATATTGGGCAGGACGAAACAGTCGGCGGCCTCTGCCATACGTAAAAGGAGGCGCTCCCAGGGCTGGCTGAGCTTGTCGAAGCCAGCCCCGATCGAGAATATTTTCCCCCTCGATTCAGTCAACTTTTTCATGTGACGGAAATCATTCCCGCCGCCGTAACGGGCGGTGACCACCGGTTCGCCGTCCACTGTGCCCTGTACGAGAAGGTCGCGCCGCCAGCCGTCCGCAGGCAGGCTGAGCTTGTCGCACTTCGACAAGCTCAGTGCTCGGCCGCTGGCTGAGCCTGTCGAAGCCAGCTTGTCGAAGCCGCCGATCCGGGCGATCATGGTCCAGGTTCCCGCCTCCACCTGGATGACCGAATTTCCTGCAGCCTCCGGGAAAGACTGGTAAAAGGTGGAAATGACCGGGATATGGGAAAGACTGGTGTCATGTCCCCCGGGAATGACTGTAACCGGGCAGGAGAGGCCGAATACGGCAGCCTGTCCGGAGGGCATGAAAGCGAGCGGCCGATATACTACCGCTGTCTCACGGGGTATCAGGCGGCTGAATGATGACAGCTTGACAGCCAGGCTGCTCGGTGCGCCGGGGCGCTCGCGGATGTTCCGTGCGCCGGAATGGCACATCCAGTAGCTGTGTTCGTTGCCTGCCTTTTTCACCGCGTACAGGTAGTTCTCGCCGATAAAGTGCCCGGACATCAGGGCGCCGTAGGTTCCGAATCCCGCTGTTTTTTTCAGAAGTTCCGGGCGTTCCATCTCCTCGAAGAGGAGCCGCTTAATAAGGGTGAGGCTCCCCGGAAAGTCGCGAATGGAGCCGGTTTCGAGAAAGAATTCTTCGGCGCTTCCGGCCAGTTCGCAGAACCGGTCTTCAACCGCATCGGGGTATCTCTGCGTGTAAGACAGTGTCAAGCCCTCGCCCGGCGCTTCTACCAGCGTATTGTCGTACCCGACCAGCCCGCCGGACGCTCCCCTGGCCGCCGGTGCGATGACCGCGCAATTTTTCATCTTTTCGGGCAGGGACCTTATGGTGGCATCGAACCAGGCGAACTCCTCCCCGGTGGCGTTATAGGCTAAATTATCCACCTGACGGACCGGTGTGGCTGCGCCCTGCGAATAGACGCTCTCGAGGGTCTCGAAATCGAACACCTCGAGTTTGATATTGGAGGCGCCGTCTACCGGCACGATGATGGTTTTGAGGGGCATGAGCGTGGTTCCTTACATGCATCAGTGGTTCAGACAATCTTTTGATTTTTACTTTTTTACTCTACTCACAAACCGGTAAATACCAGATCCCACCGTATAAACGGCATACTCCCCTTCGTATTTTACGAACGTGACCCCCGGGGCTTTTTCCGCCGGCTGCCCTCCCTCTGTCACAGCGGCGCCTTCATCGGCTGGAACATAAACTGAGGCGGTGGTATTGGCGGGGATGGTAATTTCCAGAGTAAATTGAGCCTTTTGCAAAAGTCGTGTTGTACTTAAAAAGAAAACGAGTTTTTTAACAACAGCCCCCTATCCCTCAATCTCTTTTCCCCTGTAGGGGGGCAAGGGAAGTCGTTGCTCAGCAGTCTGTTCCTGCCCCCTCCGGGAGAAGGATGTCCGAAGGACAGGAGGAGGGCTGTGTCAAACAATCTCGACTTTTGCAAAAGGCTCAATTGATTGAGTGATTTTGTCCAGGAACTTTGAATCAGTCCATGTATGGATTGGTATCTGGCCCGGGCATAGGTCAGTCCGCCTCCCGGAACGGGGCGGATGATGATGTGTTTGAAGCCGGGTTTTTCCGGGTCTAGGTCAATTCCGGCGACAGAGGAGTACAACCATTCACCCACCGATCCGAGAGAGTAGTGGTTGAATGAATTCATCCCCGGGTCCTGGAATCCCTTATCCTCCGTCCAGCCGTCCCAGCGCTCCCAGATGGTGGTGGCGCCCTGCTTTATAGAATAACCCCAGGAGGGAAATGTGTCGTTGTTCAGAAGACGGTAAGCCACATCGGGGTATCCCATCCGAGTCAGCACCGGAGCGAGATGCCGCACACCGATGAATCCGGTGGAAAGATGCCAGCCCTTGCTGCGGATGTCTTCCACCAGATACTGCGCCGCCTTTACCCGAAGCTCTTCCGGCAGAAGGTCCATGTAGAGCGCCAGGAGATACCCGGTCTGGGTTTCACCTCTGATACGGCCTTCGGGGGACAGGTATTCCTTCTGGAATGCCGCCCTGATCTTCCGGAACAGGTCTTCATACCGGGCCGCATCGGAATCATTGTCGATGACGCGCGCCATCCTTGACATGAGACGGGCGTCATAGGCCCAGTAGGCGGTAGCCAGAAGGTCTTTCGGGGTATTGGCTTTTATGGAAAGCCAGTCGCCGTAATTGTTGTTGAGCAGGTTCTTGCGGAGGTAATTGGGATTTCCGCCCTGGAGGTAGTCCATCCATCTCGCCATGGAGCGATAATGGTCTCCGATAATCTTTTTATCGCCGTACACCTGGTAGAATGTCCAGGGAACGATGATACCGGCGTCTCCCCAACCGGGGGCGCCGTCGCCTCCGAGGCCTTTGATGAACGGGCAGGTGTCTGTGAATGCGCCCTGCGGGGTCTGTTCATCCGCCACATCCTGCATCCACTTGGTGATGAAGGCGGCTGCATCGGCGTTATAAGTGGCGGTGCGGATGAATATCTGGGCGTCGCCCATCCAGCCCTGTCGTTCGTCACGCTGCGGGCAGTCGGTCGGGATGCTGATGAAATTGCTCATCTGGCCCCAGAGGATGTTGCTCACAAGCTTGTTTACCATGGGATTTGAGCAATCGAAGGTTCCGATTTGCGGTGTTGTGGAGGTGATGACGCACCCGGTGAGGGCATCGAGCGCCGGTTTTCCCGGATAACCGGTAATCTCCACATACCGGAAGCCGTGGAAGGTGAAATGCGGCTCGTACATTTCCTGGCCGCCGCCGCGCAGGGTGTACCGGTCGATGGATCTGGCCCTCCGCAGGTTGGCGGTGTACAGGGAGCCGTCGGGATTGAGCATCTCGGCGAAACGCATAGTGACCGTTGTTCCCGACGGCCCCATCACCTTTAGCCTGGCCCAGCCGGCGAAATTCTGCCCCATGTCGAAGACAAATTCACCGGGCTTCGGTTCGGTCATTTTGACCGGCCGGAGTTCTTTGACAACCTGGACCGGCTCGGCATGCTGGGCTACCAGCGGGGCATCAGTTTTATCCATTACCGAGGCGTTTTCCCATACGGAATCATCAAACGCCGGACCGTCCCAGCCGGGAATTTCTTTCCTGGCGTCATAGGTTTCGCCAAGGAGCATGTCGGAATCGAGAATGGGGCCGAGAGAGCATTTCCAGGACGCATCGGTTGCCACCGTTTGTTCGGAGCCATCGGATAACTCCAGGCGCAGTTCAGCCAGAAGGCCGTTCTGAACGCCGTAGTAATTTCTTATCATGATCCCCCCGATATACCCGCTGTACCAGCCGTCGCCCACTATGGCGCCGATAGCGTTTTTCCCGGGACGGAGCATTCCGGTGATATCGTAGGCGCGGTACTGGATGCGTTTGGAGTAGTCAGTGTATTCTGGGGCGAGCATGTCTTTTCCCACCCGTTTCCCATTGATATGAGCTTCAAACATTCCCCGGGCGGAGATATACAGCATGGCACGGCGCACAGATTTCTTCCCTGTATCGAACGTTTTCCGGAAATACGGCGCCGGAGGGCCAGGTTTGGCGGTTTCCCCTTTTTTGGGGGGATCGGTCGGCTTCTGTATCTTAGATATCCATTGTGCATGCCAGTCCGAAGGTAAAAGAAGCCCCATACTCCAGAAAGCCGGCATGCTGTAAGGGGAAGGAATCCCGTTTTTGTCCCAGGCGCGGATTTTCCAGAAACAGGCCATACCGCTTTTGAGCGGCTTGCCCGCATAAGGAACAAGAGTTGATTGGTCAGAGGAAACCTTTCCGCTGTCCCAGAGATCGCCGGAGTTCTTGTCCAGATTTTTCCGGTCCGAAGCAACCAGAATCTGGTAAGCGGTCTGAATCTCTCCGCGCTCCGACGATCCAAGAATCCAGCTCAACCGCGGGTTGGAGGCGTCGATTCCAAGGGGATTTGTCAGGTATTCGCACCGGAGGTCGGCGGATTTGATTGCGCCATATCCCTGGCAGGCAGCGGTATAAAAGAATGTGAGGAGAAGTGCAGGGAAAACAACATGTCTTGTCATGGTATTCATCCTCAAAAAGTGTATGTAATAGATGCCAAAACAGGATAGTATGACGTCAGTAAATATCATTGTTTAACGCCGAATCAATAGATGCCGAAACGGTTTTATCGTTCCCGCGAAGCGGCAACAAGTTCGGCATGACATGTTCATTTTGGGCAAAATCATAGGGCAGGCACGGGGACCTGCCCCTACAATGTGCTCCAATTCTGTCTTCTGTCTTCTATCTTAATTCTTTTTCCCCATCCAGAACGGCGCGGTGACAAACCACATCACCATTCCGGCAAACATCAGATTGGCGTGGGTATTCCAGCTCACAGCACCATAAAATACAAAAAACGCCGGGATGACAGTCAAAGCCAGCCCCAGGAAAGAAAGTACGATCAGAACTTTTTTCATATTATGCCTCCGATGCCGGAATGACGGTGCTTTTCTTTTGGACAGCCAAACTCAGAAGGGTGTAGAGTATCACTGCGATGAACCATCCCGGCAGTCCCTTGAAGAAGATCTCGACGGGAAGAAAAAAGACAACCAGGAGTGAAATGCCCCAGGCAGCCGCCGCCGGCCAACTGAACAGGAGGCCGGTCAACTCTGCATAGTTCCGCTTCAACCCAAGTTTCGGAAGAATCCAGTAATCCGCGAAAACTACCGCGCCCATGGGCATGAGCAGGAGGCCGTAGAGAGCCACGAAATCGAGCAGCCGCATGACCAGCGCCGGGAACAGGGCGGCAGTTGTAGTAACCATCCCGGCGGCAAGAGTGACTTTCCAGCGTTTCCAGTTGGGTGTTGCCACCTGCAGGGCGAGACCGGCGCGGTAGAGTGTCGGATTCGCAGTTGTCCAACTGGCCAGCACCACACAAACCACCCCGGCTGCACCCGCACCCATCCAGGCGATGGGACCGGGCGCCACCGAGCCAAGCGCCGCGGCGCAGAGGATCCCCGAAGCGATCCAGGCGGTATAGTGGCCGAGGAACATGCCGAAAGCGCTCGCGAAACCATACTGCCATTTTTTTGCATACCGCAGGACGGAGAGATCGGACATCCCGATATGCATTGCCATGTTGCAGAACCAGGCGAAGAACATCACATGCCAGAAGGTGAATTTCGACTGCCCGGCAAGAGGCACCCCGGTCCAGATTTTCTCGTTCGCCACCCGCCAGAAATCACCGAACGATGTGCAGCCCAGGGTCGGGAGCACTGCTAAAGCGGCTGCCACGAACACTAGGAACATCCAGGGCGAGCATACCGACCCGAAATGGGCCAGCTTTTCAAATCCGAGTATGGCAAGAAGGGTAAAAAGCGCTCCGAGAATGAAGATAATCACTACCCAGCTCACGCTGGCCGGGTAAAGGTCGGTAAGCTGCGGCATAGGCATGTGGAAAGGCAGTCCTATCGCGGTCGCCGCTACCGAGATCATCGCTCCTGCAAGAAAACAGAACATGAGCGCGTTCACAATGCTGTAGACGAACGTCAGGTACGGCCCGGTTATTTTCCGTAAGAGCCAGTAGAGGGTGAGCCGCGTCCTGACCGCGATGGGCGCGCAGAGAAACGCCCAACTCAAAACGGCGAGGATGTTCCCCACCAGGAGTCCCAGGAAAAGGTCGATCGCAGCGACCCCGTGGGCGACAAACAGCGGGCCGATGATAAATTCCGTTCCGGCGACATGTTCCCCCGCATACATCCCGATGAAGCTTCCGGCCCCCTGGAGCTTGGCCTCGGTGACCGGCTCACGGTCGAATTCGTAGAGGGCGTCGAGACGTTCGGTGACTGTGGTTTTTTCAGGTGCGGACATATACTCCCCTTGGAAAAAAGATCCCCCTGTCGCCAAAAGCAGCGACATCCCCCTTGTCGAAGGGGGATAAAAGAAAAAAAATAGATGCCGAAACGGTATCATCGTTCCCGCGAAGAGGCAACAAGTTCGGCATGACATGTTCTGCCATTACTCAATTAATGATGGTACGGCAAAAAGTCACAGTGAATGTTATTTTCAGAATGACAAGACAGTATTATATGTTTTATTGTGCATACTATACTATTGAAAACTCACCCCCTGACCCCCTCTCTTGAAAATAGAGGGGGAGAACCATCTGCTTCTTAAAATACGTATTATCAACAAAATAACTAACTCAAAGTCGTACCCCCTCTCTTATTAAGAGAGGGGATCAAGGGGTGAGTTATCTCCAAAAAATGAGATTGTATAGTGTTCTAATGTCTTGATGAATATTTTCTGAATTCTTTTTTGCCGTATCATCAATTAATGATAGCTTAAAATCCAAAGGGAAAGAAAATATGATTCGGGGGAAAAGACAAGTTTTTATTTTCGCGGATTTCATTCTCGACGCCCCCCGGTCGCCGGAATGTGCGGAATGGGGCACTGGGTAAACCGTATGTTTTTGCTTGACATGGGGAGGAATTACTGTATATTCCACCGAACACATGCTGATGCTTATCGAACGGGAGGCGCACCCTTGTACCGTCAGGAGTTCGCAGTCCGGTAGATGGGTTTTAAGGCAACCCGAGGAGGTTGTTAGATAGGGCTAAACGTAACTCCGAGACATTGGACTGTAAAGGAGGGAGTATGCTACCGAATATAGATCGCTATAAGAAGGACATTGACTCTCTACTTGCCATGGGCGAGCAACTACATCTCGCCATGCAGCGAGAGTGTTTTCCTGAGGGGCTCGAGAGCGCCGTTAAAAAGAATTTCGGCGACAAGGCGAAGGACATCCTCAAAGGCCTTCCCTCGTTTACAGAGACTTATCAGTCGTGGTACTCGGAGGCGAAGGTGCTGGTCAGGCAAATGCTGCCCGACCGTCTTTCAGACTTCGTTCGCCACTACGAGAAACCTAAGCCGCGCAAGGACATCACGTACGAGAATTACAGAATCGAGGACTACCTTCAAGGACTAAACGTTACTCGCGGATGGGAGAAAGTGAAGGTCGTTGGACCCGACGCCGCTATTCCGCACTTCCGCCAGCAGCTAGCCATCCTGAAGTCAGTGAAAGTACGCTTTGAGAGCTCTCTATTCGACATCCGTCAGCTGGTTCAAGCCGATCTTTTCGACTCAGAACTGGATGCAGCGAGAGAACTTGCAAAGCACAAGTTTACGCGAGCCGCGGGTGCCTTGGCCGGAGTGGTTCTAGAGCGGCACCTGGCACAGGTGTGCGACAACCACGGCATAAAGGTTACGAAAAAGGCGCCTGGCATCGCTGATCTGAATAACGCTCTCAAGGATTCGGATGTTATCGATGTCCCTCAGTGGCGCTTTTTACAGCATTTGGCAGACATCCGTAACTTATGCGACCACAATAAGAAGTCAGAGCCTACTGCGGAGCAAGTTGATGACCTAGTGGCTGGTATAATGAAGGTCACAAAGACACTTTTCTAACCATATCATGCGCCACAACTGGACGACGATATCTTACAACCGGCTGTATGCAAAGCGGCTGACCGTACACCTCAGCCGTAGTGTTAGCCCTTGAATGCCAATCTGGTGAAGAATTGTCAAAACGTCTTACCGATACCCATCCGAAAGCAGGGGAATTTCAGATTTCTCTGATTCGCCGCGCCAGTGTAGCTGAAAGGTTTTCGCTGACACGCTCGCTGTCCCGGACGGCCGCGGCGCTGCCGGGTGGCTGCAGCCGGTGAGCGCCATCCGTTAGGCATTTATGAAATTACTTCTTGACATGAGCTGATTGTCATACAAAACGAGAAAATAAAATGGGTAAATATGAAAAGCTATTGATAAAAATCTTACGAGGGACATATGATGCCAATATTTCTTTTTCAAACATATGCCAGTTATTGAGAAAGTTTGGATTTGATGAACGAACTCAAGGTGACCATCATATTTTCACCAAGGATGGCGCTGAAGAAATACTGAACTTGCAATCCAAAGAATCAAAAGCTAAGTTATATCAGGTAAAGCAAGTTCGTAATTTCATACTTAAATATAAATTGAAATTGGAGGAAAAAGATGATGAGCAGATATGAAATAATCGTTTATTGGAGCGAGGAAGACAAGGCATTTATTGCTGAAGTCCCTGAATTGCCTGGATGTATGGCAGATGGAGAGACATATCAAAAAGCCATTTCAAACGCTGAAGTTATTATCCAGGAGTGGATTGAAACTGCCAAGGAATTAGGTCGTGCAATTCCTCAACCCAAAGGACGATTGATGTATGCCTAACAAGTCATTGCAGCGGACGGCGAAAACGCCACCGCTGATTTAGGTCATTGAGACTTTTAACTACTACATGTTGAATAATGTCAAAACTGCTTACCGATACTCATCCGAAGGCAGAGGAATTCCAGATTTCTCTGCTTCGCCGCGCCAGCGTAGCTGAAAGGCTTTCGCTGACACGCTCGCTGTCCCGGACGGTTATTCAGCTTTCCCGGCGGGCAATAGCACGGGCCAATCCGGGGTTAAGCAAACAGGAGCGGGATATCGCTTTTGTGGTGTATCACTATGGAAACGATCTGGCTGAGCGTCTGCGTAAGTATTTAAACCGGAAGGTATTATGAGAGAGCCTGATTTGTTGGCTACTATTGGGCCGGTAGCTGAAGCTTTTGAAAAGTTAAAAGCGCTTTACTAAATCGGTGATATTTGCGGAGAATGAAGGCGAACCCCTTTTATACATTTGCAAGGACAGAGTCAAAAACCAAGACCTTTATAATTGTTTTGGTTTATCAATCTCAGGGGGCAAAATTTCACGAACCGCGTTACGAATCCGTTCCGCAAGAGCCACTGCTTTCCTGGCGTCTTCCAATGAAATCTCCTCGGAAGCCGGATATCGGGTATCGACAGCATAGGCGGTCATTGTGCGCATCTCGGAGGTTGTCATGGGAAACCGGTCACTATCGGGAATGAGACTCAGTATTTGCTCTATGTCATGAGTTTTGGGAACGGGGATTTGGTTTAAGACCAAAACGGATTTCAGATATTTCTCTATACATTGTTGCGCATGAAAGCAGACAATATCGGTTGTAGCAACAACGCCCAATGAGAGCATGTGAACTGCCGCTTGCATATCTTGTTCAGCCTTTTTGACCCATTCCCTGACAACTCGAAGCACCTGTTCACGGCTTGGCATACAGTATCACTCCATCGTGACTTGCCGGATACTCGATTGTACCGGTTACGTCTTTCCGCCACTCATACTCTTCAGAGGTGCTGACAATAATGTCCTTTGCCACGGGAATATCGTGGAGAAGACTTCCAATTTCAATAGCTTTCTCGCGTTTGGAGCCTTTCATATCAATCACGACCAGGATATCCACATCGCTGTCCGAACCGGCATCGCCTCTGGCATGGGAGCCGAAAAGGATTATCCGTTCCGGCTGGAACCGTTCGATGATTCTGTCCTTAATGGTTTGAATCATTTCCTGAATGTCATTATGCGATACTAACATTGTTGTAGCCTTTGCGGTGATGAGGATTATGATTATGAAAATAACTCTTTCCGCCGCCGAATGCAACAGAGTGTATCAAGCTTCCGGCTTGGAACATCACGTGGAGTCCTCTTTTATTCTATTCGAGAAAGGCTTACCTTTGCGACTTTGCGTCTCTGCGAGATATAATCTTTATTCTCTCTTCTGTCTTCTTCCTCTGCGTCTCTGCGAGAAATAATCTTTTCAGCCCAGCGGATAGTTCCCATATTCCCGGACGGCGCCGTAAAATGCAAGGATATTTTCCAGCGGCACGTCCGGCTGAAAATTGTGCGAAGGCCCCAGGATAAGTCCCCCGCCTGGCCCGACCGTCCTGATACGCAGTTTCACTTCTTCCTCTACATCATGGGGAGAGCCAAAGGGCATTACATCCTGGATATCCACTGTGCCCCAGAAGCTTAGATTTTTTCCGAAGCGCTGTTTCAGGTGCGCCGGGTCCATGGATTTCGGCTGGACGGCGTTCAGGATATCCACACCGATTTCGATGTATTCGGGAAGGAGGCTTTCGATGTTGCCGTCGCTGTGGTAGGCGATTTTCACATCGGGCTCTATCTTCCGGAATTCCTGTATCAGTGAGGCATACCGGGGTTTGAAGAATTCCCGCCATGTATCCGGAGAAACGATGAGTGAATGCTGGGTTCCGAAGTCATCCCCCAGCCAGAGAATATCCACTCCGAGTCCTGCAAGGGTCTTGCCGGTAACCAGTTGAAAGCCGTAAAGCTTATCCAGGAGAGCATGGGCGAAATCCTTGTTCAGCATCAGGTCTGCCAGGAATTCCTCATAACCGCGCAGATACCAGGCAGCTTCGAACAGGGTGCAGGGCATGCCTCCGACAATGACATGGGTACTGCCGTGCTCAGTGAGAAGCCTGCGGGCCGAATCATATCTCCAGGATTCGTGAGGGTCGGGACAGGAGAAAGAGGAGAGTTGGTTTCCATCGCGGAGGGGGCGTTTCACCATCTCCGTGTAGCGGCCGTGCGGGATGTCAACCCAGCGCCAGCCGATCCCCCATTCGCAGGTGTATTCCTTTTCTTCTCTGGCATAGTAGCTCGTGGCGATACCATGCCAGGCCACCAGGATGTCGTGCCCCATGACCAGCGGAAGTTCCGAGACCTTGCCGCTGTAGGCTTCGGCGGTAGAGTTCCGGAGCCTGAGATGCCGGGAGAGCTTTTCGGCGGCCTCGGGGGTAAAATCCGCATGAATGGGGACCCTGTCCGGCTCTTCGTGGTTGATGGCGGTCAGAACCCGTTCTCGTGAGGTCATGAGTGAGTTTCCTTTTCGATTCATGGAAAAGACAACATCAGGGTTTTCCCCTCGCCCGTTTATGGGAGAGGAGACATGGGGTGAGGGCAAAAGCGTTTCAGTGCTAAAATTAGGAAAAGCTTCCGTGGAGTCAAGAGTATTTGTCAGAGTGAAGAAAAAAGGCGGACAAGATTCCCTGCCATATAGACATTACATATGTCATAATGACATCAGGCCGTATAATTCAAGGGATAATTTGTAATGTACTCTATTCGCATGTAATTATTAATACAAGAGTTACATTAAATGTACATGCTTGGCGCGTTTTTTGCGCAGATTCTATTACCTAAGAAGATTATAACTTGATAAGGAGGAAGTACTATGGCAAAAACAATTGGCATTGATTTGGGGACAACCAACTCGGTGGTGGCTGTACTCGAAGGAGGGCAGCCGGTTGTTATTCCGAACCAGGAAGGCGGGAGAACAACCCCGAGCGTGGTTGCTTTTACAGATAAAGGCGAAAGGCTGGTCGGCCAGATCGCCAAACGGCAGGCTATAACCAATCCCCACCGTACCGTCTATTCCATCAAAAGGTTCATGGGGAGAAAATACAATGAAGTCCTGAACGAAATCAAGACGGTTCCCTACAAAGTGGAAATGGGAGAAAACGAGACTGCCCGGGTCGAAATAGAGGGAAAGCATTTTTCTCCGCCGGAGATATCCGCTCTCATTCTTCAGAAGATGAAACAGACCGCGGAAGATTATCTTGGCGAGAAGGTTACCGATGCCATTGTAACCGTCCCCGCCTATTTCAACGATGCCCAACGTCAGGCCACCAAAGATGCCGGCCGTATCGCGGGTCTTAATGTAAAGAGAATCATAAACGAACCGACCGCAGCTTCACTCGCCTATGGATTAGACAAAAAGCATGACGAAAAAATTGCTGTATTCGACCTTGGCGGCGGAACATTCGACATCTCCATACTGGAGCTTGGCGACGGGGTATTCGAGGTGCTGTCCACCAACGGAGATACGCATCTCGGGGGAGATGATTTCGACCAGCGGCTGGTGGACTGGCTGGCTGATAATTTCAAAAAACAGGAAGGAATCGATCTGAGAAAAGATCCGATGGCCCTTCAGCGGCTCAAGGAGGCTGCTGAAAAAGCCAAGATCGAGCTTTCGAACACCCTGCAGACAGACATCAACCTCCCGTTTATTACCGCGGACGCCACCGGCCCGAAACACCTGAATATTACCCTGACCAGGGCGACATTTGAGGAAATGGTCAAGGACCTCATCGAACGTGCGCGCAAGCCGGTTGAAAATGCCCTCCGGGATGCCGGACAGAGTTCACAGCAGATAGACGAGGTAATTTTAGTAGGAGGCTCCACCAGAATCCCGAAAGTAGTGGACCTTGTACGGGAGATGTTTGGCAAGGAACCGCACAAAGGGGTCAATCCTGATGAGGTTGTTGCACTCGGCGCGGCAATCCAGGGAGGTGTTTTGACCGGTGAGGTGAAGGATATACTCTTATTGGATGTCACCCCTCTCTCTCTCGGAATCGAGACCCTTGGCGGAGTATTCACCAAGCTTATAGAACGGAACACCACCATTCCCACAAAGAAGAGCGAAGTATTCTCAACTGCCGCGGACAGCCAGACTTCGGTGGAAATCCATGTTCTCCAGGGGGAACGTGAGATGGCCGCCGACAACCGTACCATCGGTCGGTTCCATCTGGACGGCCTTCCTCCTGCGCCGCGGGGGATTCCGCAGATTGAGGTTACCTTTGACATTGACGCCAACGGAATATTGAATGTGTCCGCCAAGGACCGGGCGACATCCAAGGAGCAGAATATACGTATCGAAGCTTCCAGCGGCCTGAATGAGTCCGAAATCCAGAAGATGGTTAAAGATGCCCAGGTTCACGCCAATGAGGATAAGCAGAAACGCGATGAAATTCAAACCCGCAACCAGACCGACCAACTCGTGTATCAGACGGAAAAAAACCTGAAGGATCTGGGAGACCGTCTGGATGCTGACGCCAAAGCGAAGGTGGAGGCTGCGCTTGAACGGGCAAGACAAGCGCTGAAAGGAACGGATGCACGGGAAATCGCTTCGGCTCGCGACGGTCTCACGGCGGCCTGGCACGAAGCGTCTACCAAGCTTTACAGTCAGGGTGGGCCGGGTGGACCCGGCGGTCCTGGGGCGCAGGGTGGTCCGGGAGGTGCTGAAGGCGCTCCACCCACGGGAGAACCAAAGGGGCAGGAAAAGGGTACCAAAGGCGGAGGCTCCCCGGTTGATGCTGATTACGAGGTAATGGATTAATATAATCCGCTGAAAGCCACCCTTAATCGGATTTTACTCCAACAATGCAGGGGTTAACTGCGGCAAACCCCTGCAGTTGTAAAGAATCTGTATACTTTCTCATGTAATTTTCAAAAAATCTTTGATACACGGCATGAAAAATACATATATTATATATCTATTTTTAAAAAATTAGCATTCTCCATTGTCGAGTGCTAATAGATCGTAAACCCCATCAAAGGAGGAGTACCATTGAAAATTAAACCTTTGGCAGACAGAGTCATTGTGAAACCTTCCGATTCTGCGGAAAACAAAACCCCCGGTGGAATTATTATCCCCGACACCGCGAAAGAAAAACCTCAGGAAGGTAAGATTGTGGCCGTAGGACCCGGCAGGATCGATGAAAATGGCAAGATCATACCCATGAATGTCAAGGTCGGAGAAAATGTTCTCTACTCCAAGTACGGCGGTTCCGAGCTGAAGTATGAAGGCGAGGAATACCTCATCATGTCCGAATCCGATATTCTTGCAGTAATCGAATAACCTGTAACGGCTGACAGTAAAACAACGGAGGAAATGATAGAATGGCAAAAAATATTCTTTACAATTCAGATGCACGGGCCAAACTCAAATCAGGTGTAGATCAGATGGCCAATGCAGTCAAGGTAACCCTGGGACCGAAAGGCCGCAATGTGATTCTCGACAAGAAATTCGGCGCTCCCACGGTCACCAAGGACGGAGTCAGCGTGGCCAAGGAAATCGAGCTCAAGGATAAATATGAGAACATAGGCGCCCAGATGCTCAAGGAAGTCGCCACAAAGACTTCCGATGTCGCAGGCGACGGTACCACCACTGCAATAGTGCTTGCCCAGGCAATTTTTGCCGAAGGTTTAAAAAATGTGACCGCAGGCTCGAATCCCATGGAACTGAAAAAAGGAATCGACCTCGCTGTCAGAGCGACAGTGGAGAATCTCGTCAAGATTTCCCGCCCGGTGTCCGGAAAAAAAGAAATCGCCCAGATCGGCACAATCTCTGCCAATAATGACAGTACTATCGGCGATCTGATCGCCCAGGCCATGGATAAGGTGGGCAAAGACGGCGTCATCACTGTGGAAGAAGCGAAGAGCATCGAGACCACACTCGAGGTGGTCGAGGGCATGCAGTTCGACCGCGGCTATATCTCCCCCTATTTTGCGACCAACCCCGACACGATGGAAGCGGTTCTGGAAGACGCCATGATCCTCATCCATGACAAGAAGGTTTCCGGAATGAAAGAGCTTCTTCCCATCCTGGAGAAGGTCAGTCAGATGGGCCTGAATCTCCTCATAATCTCCGAGGATATCGAGGGCGAGGCGCTGGCGACACTGGTGGTCAACAAGCTCCGCGGCGTGCTCCGGGTGGCGGCTGTCAAGGCTCCCGGTTACGGCGACCGTCGCAAAGCCATGCTCCAGGACATTGCCGTTCTCACCGGCGGCAAGGTCATCTCCGATGAAATCGGGTTCAAGCTCGAGAATGTCCAGATTTCCGACCTGGGCAAAGCTGCCCGCATCACCATAGACAAAGACAACACCACCCTCGTCAAGGGCGGGGGCAACCCCGATGAAATCAAGGGCCGTATCAACCAGATTCGCAATCAGATCGAGGAAACAACCTCCGATTACGACCGTGAAAAGCTCCAGGAACGTCTGGCCAAGCTCTCCGGCGGTGTGGCGATTATCAATGTGGGCGCCGCAACCGAAATCGAAATGAAGGAGAAGAAGGCCCGTGTCGAGGACGCTCTCCATGCCACTCGCGCGGCGGTTGAGGAAGGCATCGTGGTCGGCGGCGGAGTCGCTCTTCTTCGCTCGATTGACGCTGTGAGCAAGGTCAAAGCCACAGGTGATGTGGCGGTCGGCGTCGAGATCGTGAAGAAGGCGCTTCGTGAACCGGCCAAGCAGATTGCCAACAACGCCGGTGTCGAAGGCTCGATCGTGGTCATGAAGATCCTTGAACTGACCGAGAATCAGGGATTCAACGCCGCCCTCGAGAAGTATGAAGACCTGATCGAGGCCGGTGTCATCGATCCCACGAAAGTGGTTCGCACCGCTCTCGAGAATGCCGCTTCCATCTCCGCGCTCCTCCTCACCACAGAGGCGATAGTGGCGGAAATTCCGGAAGATAAGGAATCCTCAATGCCCGCCGGCGGCCCGCACGGCGGCGGAATGGGCGGAATGGGCGGAATGTACTAAAAAAGCAAAAGCAACAAGAAATACCGAAAGCGCCTGCAAAAAAAGCGGGCGCTTTTTTATTGATTTGCAATACGATATACGGTATATATTAAATCCATAAGAAATTTATACGGATGTTTTGAAAGGAATATTTCATGAATGATCGGATACACTCAATCCTGGCGATGTTCGAAGGTGATATTCCACCGTTGCTCCGTAATAATATCGTCAAAATACTCATATTTGGATCGTATGCCAGGGGCGAACCCACGAGTGAGTCCGACCTTGATATAGCGGTTATAGTAACAAAAAAAATCCCCAAAATGGTCCAGATGCTGGATGATTGCGCATACCGGGTTATGTGGGAATATGATTTCGATCCGGTTATATCGCTGAAAGTGTTCTCGGAAGATGAGTTTTCCGAAGCGGTGCGGTGCGGCTTTTCTTTTTATCGCAACGTTCTCGACAAGGGGATACCGGTATGAATACAGTACAGGTGGCTGTTGCCTTCTGGATGAAAGCGATTATCTTTGTTGATGCTATGAGAGCGCTTCTTAATGACATTGATGAATGATAGAGAATCCTGACCTCCGGGCAGCGGCTCGCACGGCGGTGGAATGGGTGGAATAGGCAGAATGTACTAAAAAGCAAAAGCAACAAGATATCATGAACGCGCCTGCGAAAAAAAGCGGGCGCTTTTTTTATTGTCTTTACCTCGGAAAACTATTTTTCATATTTTCAAAAATTTCACTTGACAAACCAGCTTTTTCTTGTATTTTACAAAGTAGATTTAAATATTAAATTTAAACATTCAATGAAATGCAGGTAATGAACGATGTCCGAATTACGATTAGGCCGGGTGCAGATGAGAATCATGCAGGTTCTCTGGAAAAAACAGAGGGCGACTGCGCAGGAAATTACCGATGAGATAAATAAGCTGGAGCCGATAAAACACAGCACAGTTCAGACCTTTCTCAGGGTGCTTGCGAAAAAGAAGATTGTAGCATTTGATGTTGAGAAACGCACATTCGTGTATTACCCGATGGCAAACAGCGAAAGTGTCACACAGAGCGCGGTCAGAAATTTTATCGACACCACCTTTTCCGGCTCGCTTGAAGGTATGATCTCCTACATCATCAAAAATGTTGACATATCTCCCGAACAGTTGGAAAAAATCAAAAAATTACTGGATGAAGAGGAAAAATTCTGATGTGGGCCTTCGATTCTTTTGACCGGCTGATTGTCTGGTCAAACGTGATGGCGCCGATTCTGGCCGATCTCATGCTATATTCGACCATCATCGGAGGGATTGGGCTTCTCGGCGCCCGTTTGCTGAAGAAGCGAGGGGCGGTGTATCAATCAGTGTTCCTGCGGCTCAGTCTTCTCGCAATCCTCATAACCCCTATGGCCGCGCTTGTTTTATCTTCATTTGATGTAATGGGTATCCGCCTGCCAATGGCGCAGGTAAAAAGACCGGATACTATCAGGGTGTTTGCGGCCCCGAATGCCTCCGCTCCGGTGCAAAAGAATCTCACATTTAAGCAACCTGCTCCGCAAGAACCAGTTCGCACCAATGACACCCCTATCCGAGGGAAAGACTTACAAAATCGAAAAACCTCGCAGGCGTCTTCAACTGACATAGGCGCAGCGGCTTCAAATCCCGATGATTCACACATGAAGAAAGAATCGCCGCTCTCTTCTCCTGGCGGAAACAGCATTTCGCCCGGGAAAGTTAAGGAAATCAACAAGCCTGGGATGTTTGCCGCTCTGTTTCCGTTTCTCTATGTGACGATTTCTCTTGTATGGATACTCGTTTCACTTATCCTTCTCCTTAAAGCTGTCTTCCACAATCTGTATATCAAATACCTGCTTCTCACCGCATACGATGCAAATCCGGCGCATGTAAAAACCTGCCGTGCTCTCGCCGAAGAATTGCATGTAAAGCCGCCCCGGGTTCTGCAGAGTCCCCGGGTAAAAAGATCCTTTCTGGCTGGTTTTTTTAGTCCCACGATTGTGTTACCGCTTCATGAAAATGAAGTTTCCATGTCGAGCCGTGAGGTGTTTCTTCATGAGTTTGCCCACATGATCCGCCGAGACCACCTCTGGAACCTGGTATGCCAGATGGGGAAGATTATTCTGCCGCTTCAGCCGCTCATGTGGCTTCTTGCCCGTGAAATAGAGGTAACAAGCGAATACGTATGCGATGATTATGTGGTGGTGTACGGAAAAAGCAATAAGAAATATGCTTTTCAGCTCTATTCTATGGCGAAAATGCTCCAGGCGGAGCGCCGTGAGGTATCCGCCGGAGTGGGAATTTTCTCGGTCCGCTCGTATCTCCTTAAACGGATCGAGCGGATTCTCGACCAGTCCCACTCCCGCTTTCTGACCTTGAAATTCCATGAAATGCTGTCATTTATCGTATTATTCCTTTCTTTCGTTGTGCTTACCGGTTTTATCAGTTTCAAAGGGGAGGCGCTCAAACGTAAGGCAATGAATGGGAATTCCTATTCCCGGGGAAACACGCATTCTTTATCGCTTACAAATAAAACTCAAGAAAATCAGCCATCATCTGCCGATTTTAAAAGTGTTTCAGAGAAATCTGCTACCCCAACAGGCGTTACTTCACGTGAGAATCAAAAAGAAAATGCCGTTTCTCCAAAAACTGAGAATCTTTCGGAAGATGCTTCTTCTCCCTATGATATACTTGTACAAAGCGATTCCCCGGTAGTTTCAAATCCTTTTCTTGCCTTGCTGACGACTGAACCCAATTCTGATACTCAGGCCGCACCGGTTACCAATACTCCGGCTGCTTCTGTCCCTGAACTGAAGCTTGAATCAGCAGCGGATGTCAGTGTTCCAACCGGAAGAACAGACGGTAAAAGCAGCAATGAAACGAAAGAGCACCTCGGTTCTCACAACGCTCTCGTAAAGCCTGAACCAATTGAAATGAAAATAAACCCTGGCATCGCCGCGAATATCATACCTGCCGGAATAAAATCTGAGCAGTTCGCCAGTGTGGTCACCCTTACCCAGAATTTCAGGAGCCTCACTCCTCTGGATATGCGGGCGAGGACACTGCAATACACTTCAGCAAGCGCCAGCCAGCTTGACCCGGTCTGGTCGCCGGACGGTAAATCCATCGCTTTCACCGACGGTCAGTACGGGGTCTGGGTCGTTCCGGCGGAGGGGGGAGAGCCGGTTCTTGTGTATGACAACTATTATAAATCGAGTTGGCATGGAATAAAATTCCATTCTGTGGGAAGTATGGATACTTTCGGGTTCACACCGGACGGACAGAAACTCCTGTTCCAGTATTTCCTTATAGATGAAAATAGGGGAACAAAGGTTACCATGGAGCGGGACAAATACGGCAGTGTTACAATCTATCAGATCGATGGGCTGGTTCCGGTCATCATGAGCGTCGATATCAAGACCGGGACGATTGCCGCGGTGCGCCAGGAAGCGGAAAAAGGCCAATACAGTCATAATGGAAGGTATCTGGCATTTATCAACTACGATCACCGGTATTTCACCGATCCCAACGAATCCTTCCATATGCAGGACCTGACGGTTCAGGACACCGGAACGGGCGAAATCAGGTATCTGACCTATGGGCAGTATCGTATTCAAAACTTCTGTTTTGCGCCTGATGGTGTTTCGGTGCTCGCCTATATGACGCCTCGTGATGGAAGTTCTTCTGCGGGCATCTATCGTATCCCGCTCAAAGGAGGCAAAGCCGAAAAGCTTCCTGTCTCTCTTGCAGGCGAGAGCGGCGGCAACCTCCAGTGTTCGCCGGATGGCCGGTGGATCATCTACTCCGAAAAGAGATCGGATCAACACACCATCGTGTACTATGATGTATTGACCGGCGCCGAGCGGCGTAAGACGCTTCCGGCAGCCACCAAAGGGGTGAGCCTTTCCCCTGACGGAACAAAATTCTGTTCGGTGATGGACACGGGAATATCCGAACCGGTTTTTAAACTCTTCCTGTCCGGTTCTTTGAACATGCCCGCCGGTGTGCAGACGATCGCGCCGGTCGGATTCGCCATAAGG
Organism: Candidatus Latescibacter sp.; assembly: GCA_030692375.1. Taxonomy (NCBI): domain Bacteria; kingdom Pseudomonadati; phylum Candidatus Latescibacterota; class Candidatus Latescibacteria (ex Chuvochina et al. 2023); order Candidatus Latescibacterales; family Candidatus Latescibacteraceae; genus Candidatus Latescibacter; species Candidatus Latescibacter sp. The sequence goes on from JAUYCD010000109.1 coordinate 28,798, forward strand.
GGGAATTACCCGAATCCGTTCAACCAGTCCACGGTTATCGAGTACACCCTTCCCGAATCCGGGGAAGTTACTCTTGAAATATATAACGTTCTCGGCCAGAAAGTCCGTAGGCTGGTATCCGAGACCATTCAGCCGGGCCGTCATACTGCGAGGTGGGACGGCCGAACCGACAAAGGCCTGACAGTATCTACGGGAACCTATATCATGCGGCTCAGCATGGGTAAGTTTGTAGTCACGAAAAATATCATGGTGCTTAAATAAGGAAAGGAGGTGAACCCGGCATCGAGTCTGTTCGGAGGCGCTCTCAATTGAAAGTACTAAAGCTTTTTCGGGGTCATGTATCGGGGTCAGATAAATTTCTCATCAACTTTTCAAAGTGCATCAAAAATGTAACGGAGGTTGGAACCATGAAAACAAAAATCATCACCCTGGTAATGATCCTGTGCGCACTCTGCGCCTTCTCAACGTTCGCTCTGCAGATCGATCCCGGAACGGGGACAAGGATCAGCGACTCGACACTACTTTCCCCGGTTTGGTCGCCTGATGGTAAATGGATTGCAAGTTTAGGTTTTGATGGGAAATGGTGGTTACAATTAACCCCATCTGAGGGAGGAGCGACAGAAAAGCTCTATACTCCAACCCCTTCCGAGGGATATATCCTTGGTTTAACAAAAAAACCCTGTTTCACTCCAGATAGCCAGGAGGTCGTGTTTACCTATTCTCTCATAGATAAGAATCGGGGAACCATTGTTAACATGGTAAATGGGAGTGGGTCAATTATTAATCAAATCCCTATAATAATGGCGGTCAACATCAAATCAAAAGCCACCCGTGTTATCCGTGAGGAAGCAGAAAACGCACGATATAGTCACAACGGCCGATATTTCGCCTATGTGAATTACGACCACCGGGCAGTGACCGATCCGGCGCATGCCGAGCACCACTACTCACTTGCTGTCTATGACACGGTTACAAAGGAGACGAAATATCTCACCGACAACCTGGGAGTTAGAACTGGAGATTTTTCTTTCAGTTCGGATGATACCTATCTTGCAGTCTATATATCAGAATCCAATGGTCCTCCTAAAATCTACCGGATCAATCTGGATGGAAGCAACACAGAAGAGATAAGCTCATCAGATAATCCCTGGAAACTACCTTTTTTCTCCACCCCGGAATGTTCTCCTGGTGGAGGCTGGATCATGTATACTGCAAGTGAATCGACCAATACTACAAGGGCATTGCTCGTATATGACACCGCAACAAAAAAAACCACACCTGTTTTCCCGATCAGCACTGTCCAAAATACCGCTGGCACCTGGTCCCCGGACGGCAAAAAATTCTGCTGCTCCCTGGTGTTAAAGAGTACGAACAAGGGAGCACTGTATACGTATGATTTTATTGAAAAAAATCTTGGCAAAGAACCGGTTTTGCAGGAAGTCGCCCAATATATTCCACAAGGTTTCGGCACAAAACTGATCAACATCAATTTGAATGCCATCAGCCCATCCGACAGCAGCCTGTATCAGGGAACAAAAATACTGGAAACAAACCAGCAGTTTGCAGTCTGGTCGCCCGATGGCAAATGGATCGCGGTGTCAACACCGGTTGCAAATATGATCTGGATAGTGCCGGCCGGTGGAGGCGCCCCGATCAACGTGGCTGATTTTACTCATAACACGGTCTATAAGGGATATGAATTGGCTAGTTTCGGCTCTCCGACCGTGACGGCTTTTACACCGGACAGCCAGGAAATTGTCTACAATACTACGATCATTGATGAGTCCAGAGGCACGACTGTCACAATCACAGATGAAATCACATCAACCGGAACCAGACATTTTGGAGTTTCTGTTATGCAGCCCATAAATGTGATAAAGGCTGTCAATATTTATACCGGCGCGATCCGCCTGGTCATGGATGCCGCATCATGGGGAACGTTTAGCCATAACGGAAAATATTTTGCATATACTTCCAGCATTACTCCTAAAGATCCCGTAACGATCAATATCCTTGATATGGAAACGAAGAAATCACGAATCTTTTATAACGGCGGAGGTCAACCGGTCTGTTTCAACAAGGATGATTCTTATCTTGTTGCAATAGCCGGACCCGGAGGGGGCTATACAATGCTGCCTTTGGGCCAGGGTGGCGAAAAAAAGGTTCCCCAATATACTACCAGCATGTCGCCTGATGACCGGTTCGTAATCTATGGAGCTCTTGCAGGGGCCGGTGTAGTCATTCGACTGTATGATATGGTCCTGGGAAAAACGATCAATGTTTTACCCGAGGGAACAGAATTTCAAAGTTGGAACGGTTCATTTTCCCCTGACGGCAAAAAGTTCTGTTATCAACTGATAAGCAAGGTTGAACCAAGCTGGACCCGCCTCTATGTCCGCGATTTCAACCCGGCGGAATTCTCTTCGATAACCAGCGTCGATATCGCCAAACCTCTTGAATTTGCCCTCCAGGGTAACTATCCCAACCCATTTAACCCTTCGACATCTATCCAATTTTCCCTTGCAAAGGCAGGGAAAGTGAATCTGACGATATACAGCGTGGCCGGCCAGAAGATACGTGAACTCTTCACGAATACCGAAATGACCCCCGGGATTCACCACGTGCTTTGGGACGGCCGCGATGATCTTGGCAAGCCAGTCTCATCAGGCGTTTACATAACCAGGCTGCACATGGGCGGGAAGGCGCTTGCAGGCCGGATGCTGCTCATGAAGTAGCTTCACATTCAATCGTGTGGACAAGAGGCGCCCGAAACGGCGCCTCTTTAAGTAGAATGCCGAAAAGGTGAAAATTTTCCGGAATTTTTTTTGTATCTTGACAGCCTTTATTCTGTAGAGTATTTTCAATCTTAGCCTTTATATGATAAAAGAAATCCCCTCTGCCTGTCGGCATCTCCCCTTATTAAGGGGAGAATTATACGGGGCTGTCTTTTTTCCTTTGTACCCCCTTAACAAGGGGGTCGCCGTTAAACGGCGGGGGGATTTTATCCTTGAGTAAAGGATAGATCAGGTTAATTAAATATATGAAACGTTCCTTCATTAACACTTCAACCGTTGAAGTGACTAACATATCAAAGCACGGTTTCTGGATACTGATCGGGAGCGAAGAGCTGTATTTACCGTTCAAGGACTTCCCCTGGTTCCAGAAAGCGACAGTGTCTTCCATTCTCAAGGTGGAACTTAATGGCGAGGAGCATCTCTATTGGCCGGAACTCGATATTGACCTTACCCTTGACTCGATTCGGTACCCGGAAAATTATCCCCTTATATCAAAATTCGATGCCTGAATCCTTCTATCAAACCTGTTGATTTACCCTCACGATTTTCCTATCTTATTTTTTCCATATTATTTTTACACCTTTGTATAACGTCAAAATTCAACAGTTAATTAATTTATAGAAACTCGCCCTTGTATTGAACCCGGTTCTTCCCCTCTCTTGAAAGAGAGGGGGCAGGGGGTGAGTTTCAGGAGGTTTGAGTATGATATCCATGGACGGGTTGCGCGGGCAGTTTCTCCGAGATGTCGAAACTGTGCAGTCCATGAAGGATCTGGAGTCGGTTCAGATACAATACCTGGGCCGGAAAGGGCTTCTGGCGGAGTTCCGCAAGAATGTGGATTTCCGGGCATTGAGCGAGGAGGAACGGGGCGCGCTCGGCAAGAGCTTCAACGACCTTAAAAACCTGATGGAGAACTCCCTCGGTGAGGCGAAGAGCAGGCTGGAGTCGGCGGCAACAGTGTCCGGGCCGTGCATCGACCTGACCCTGCCCGGCGCCGGGCAGTCGCTCGGATCGCTCCATCCGATCACCCTGGTGCAGATGGAATTGGAGAACATCTTCATGAGCATGGGTTTTGCCATCGAGACCGGTTTCGATGTGGAGACGGAGTACTATAACTTCGACTCCCTGAACATCCCGTTCGATCACCCGGCAAGGGAGATGCAGGACACTTTCTGGCTGACCAACGGCATGCTCTTGAGGACTCATACTTCGGCCAACCAGGTTCGCGCCCTGGAAAAGTACGGCGTCCCCATGAAAGTCATTTTCCCAGGGCGGTGCTTCCGCTATGAAGCCATCGACGCCAACCATGAGAACACCTTTTACCAGCTCGAAGGTCTGATGGTGGACAGAGACATTTCGGTCGCCCACCTTATCAGCGTCATGAAAACCCTTCTCGCCGAAGTGTTCCACCGTGAGGTAGAAGTACGGCTGCGGCCGGGATATTTCCCTTTCGTGGAGCCCGGTTTCGAGCTGGACATCAAGTGTCTCATCTGCGACGGCGGGGGATGCCGTTCATGCAAGGAGGCCGGCTGGCTGGAGCTTCTCCCCTGCGGCCTCGTGCATCCAAACGTGCTCCGGTACGGCGGAGTGGACCCGGAGAAATGGAGCGGGTTTGCGTTCGGTCTGGGACTTACCCGTCTGGCCATGATGAAATTCGGGATTCCAGACATTAGGCTGTTCAATCTTGGTGATATCAGGATGCTGGATCAGTTCCCGGCGACAGTGTGAAAATAAAGTGACAAAGTAAAAACTGTCTGAACCATGATTCGCTTGATTTCATGATTACCATGATTAGATGCCGAAACGAGTTCGGCATGACACGTGTCACCCTGAACTTGTTTCAGGGTCATCATGGTAATCCTTGAATCCCATGAATCATGGTTCAGACAATCTGTGAGAAAGGGTTGAATTTTTCATGAAACTTTCGCTCGAATGGCTCGGACAGTATGTTGACCTTGCCGACCTTTCACCAAAAGATATCGCCTATAAACTGACCATGTCCACCGCTGAGGTCGAGGATGTGGAAATACTGAAACGCGCGGTGAAAGGGATTATAGCCGGAGAGATTATCGAGATTGAACCCATCGATACCGGCGACAGCGGCAAACTCATGCAGTATGTCACTGTGAACACCGGCGCGGAAACCTTCAAAACCGTTTGCGGCGCGCCCAATGTGAAACCGGGCATGAAATCCGCGTTCGCCGCCCCCGGCGCTGTCATCGCTGACAATTTTTTAGTGCAGGAGCAAAAGGTCTTCGGCCTCATGAGCCGGGGAATCCTTTGCAGTCCGAAAGAGCTGGGCTGGGGCGAATCTCACGCCGGGATAATTGCGTTTCCGGACAGTCTGCCAAAAGGAACCGAGCTTGCCTCCCTCGTTCCCGAATACGACCATGTCATCGAGATCGACAACAAGAGCATCACGCATCGCCCCGACCTCTGGGGTCATTACGGTTTCGCGCGGGAGATGGCCGCCATCTACGGGCGTAGTCTTAAACCGCTGGAGTTGATCGATGCTTCGGAAGGAAATGACCTGCCTCCCTTCCCCCTGCGTATCGATGACCGTGAGGGCTGCCCTGGGTATTGCTGCCTGGAAATCGACGGCCTTTCTCCGGCTTTTTCGCCGGTGGAGATGCAGTACCGTCTCCTGGCGGTAGGTCTCCGGCCTATTAACCTGCTGGTAGACTTGACCAATTACCTGATGTGCGAGCTGGGGCAGCCCATGCACTCGTTCGACGGCGAGAGGGTGAGGGATATTATCGTTGCTCCCTTCGGAAAAATCGGCGCCTACCAGACACTGGACAGTGTGGAGCGGAAGATGATTCCCGAAGACCTGATGATCTGCGACCATGACGGCCCCATTGCTCTGGCCGGTATCATGGGCGGCGAGGATTCGGAGGTAAAAGAGGGGACTTCACGGGTGCTTCTGGAAAGCGCCAATTTCAATCCCGCCCGCATCCGGAGGACCATGATCCGTCTCGGGCTGCGCACCGACGCCGGAGTCCGGTTTGAAAAGGGACAGCCGCCCTATCACATGGCTCTTTCCATACGGCGTTTCGTTCATCTCCTCCGCGAGGCGGGGCAGAAAGCGAGGCTCCGCTCGCAGCTTACCTGCGGGGGTGATACCGGAGAAAAAGGCCGCCTTTTGTCCATGGATAAATCGGACCTGACTCGTTCCATCGGTATGGCGATCCCTGACGGGCGGGTGCGGAAGATTCTCGTTTCGCTCGGCTTCGAATGCACGATCAACGACAAGGAGATTCTCCTTGTTATCCCGCCGCACCGGAGTGCGAGGGACATTTCCATTCCCCGCGACATTGTCGAGGAGGTAGCCCGCATCTACGGCTACGACAATATTGTCCCGTCCATGCCTGATATGAAGATGCGGTCCGGTACATTTAATACCGAACTCCAGAAACAGCATAAAATCCGCCGATTCCTGAGCCAGGCTAAGGGATTTTCAGAGGTCCATACCTACAGTTGGTATGATGACATATGGCTCAAACGGATGGCATACAACCCGGGAGAGACGCTGACCCTGGTGAATCCCGCCGCTGAGAACAACACCCGTATGCGCCGTGAGCTTATTCCGAACCTTTTGGAACTGGTGGAAATGAATGCGGTTCACCGCGACACTATCTCATTTTATGAAATAGGCAACGTGTTCCATCCCGCTCTTCGGCAGGCTCAGAGCCCACTGAACTCTGAGCTTGTCGAAGAGTCGAATGGTTTCCGGCAAGCCATGCATCTGGGAGGAGTGGTTTATCAAACGGAAAAAATCGGGAATCTCCAGGAACTTTTCCTGCGTGTAAAAGGGACTGTGGAGGAGATATGCGCATTTACGAATGCGGGGATTCCGGAATTCACCGCCTCGCACTCTTCGGCAGGCTCAGAGCCCACTGATCGAGCACTGAGCTTGTCGAATCGAGCACTGAGCTTGTCGAATCAAGCACTGAGCTTGTCGAATCGAGCACTGAGCTTGTCGAAGTCCGCCAAACCCTGGACTGTACCAGGCTCTTATCTCAATATTCATATTGGTGATTCCTCCGCAGGGCAGATCGGGTATCTTACAGGCAATCTTTTGAACCTTTACGAGCACTTAACGCAGATTGTCTGGTTCGAGCTCCTGGTGGATGTCCTGGCCGGGCCGACTTTCCCCGATGTATTGTATAGCGAGATACCGGTGTACCCCGGTTCCTGGATGGATTTCTCCGTTTTAGCGGATAAGAATCTGAGCTATGCCGTTTTGGGGGAAAGCATAAGGAAGTTTACTCATCCGATTCTCCGAAAGGTAAAGTACCTGTATCTTTTCAGCGGAAATATTAAGGGGGGAGAAAAAGGCCTGCCGGAAGGCGAAAAAAAAATTTCCTATACATTCCGTTTCTGGCTCGGGCTGAAGGATAGAACTTTGACTGGAGATGATCTATCACAATTTAGGGAGTTTTTCCTTCGCTATCTGGAAGAAAACGGACTTGCGCTAAGATAAAGACGGTTACCTCACCCCGGCCCTCTCCTAATTAGGAGAGGGTGCCCGAAGGGCGGGTGAGGTTTTAGGTCAAAATAATCCGCGGCAGGGAATTTAGAGTGGGAAATGAAATCACGATTCAGTTCGATAGTCACCGCTACTCGAAATTTCCTCGTTTCGATGCTCCTCTGGACCTACGCCGGTTTCGTGCTGTTCACCTGGTATGTTGCCCGTCTGACTCCTGACTGGGCTGTTCTTCTAAGGGTGTCTGCCAGTATCCTGAACGACCTTATCTGGATACCTCTGGGAATCATCTTATGGAGCCGGGCGTTCATGCTCTTTTCCGGGATAACCGGTAAAAGCCCATTTAAAAGCTTTATACTCTCTTTTTTCATTGTCACTGGGATTTCTCTATTCGTTATCATTTTACCGGATATTTCATTCAAATTTCTGTTTATTCCTCTTGCGCTTACCATCCTTGCATTTATCCATGCATTGTTTACCAGGCGGCATGGTCATCCAGAACTTGTTTCAGGATCTATTTTGAAAAGGTATGTTCCGCTCTCACTGATTATTCTTCTGACTGTTTTCCATTACCGGTATCAGATGCTCCCCCATAGAATTGAGGCGCGGTCGGGTATTGATATCAAGGTCATGAGTTATAACATTTATTGCGATGGCGGACGGGCTGACCGTGAAAAAGCGATCGAGACTATCCGGGACGAAGGCGCCGATGTAGTGTGCTGCATGGAATTCAACATCATCACAGACAATGAGATATTCAGCCGTGAGCTGGGCGGTCTTTATCCTTACAAAGTGCTCAGCGGAGATCCCCGGGAATCGAAAAGCGGGGCGATAATTCTTTCAAAGTTCCCTGTTACTGTCGAAAAATTGCCTGATAACAAAGGCAACTGGAGCCACCGCATCGAACTGATTCTGGCGGAAGTGGACATGAAAGGAAAGAAAATCCATATCTTGAATTACCACCTGAAGTCTGTTGGTCACTATATCGAGTATGTTGCTGACAAAAAGCTGGATTTCAAAAAGAAAATGGATTTCGCAGCCAGAAATGAGGTGATTTTTGACCGGGAGAAGTATACCCAGGCGAAATATATCGAGAATTTGATCACCACCTCCTCGGAGCCGGTTATCCTCTGCGGTGATTTGAACGATACTCCCAACAGCCGGGCGTTTCATGTCCTGGAAAAGAAGTACACCAACACCTTTTCCGCCCGAGGCTGGGGATTGGGAGCGACCTTTGGTGAAGAGAGGATGAAGGTCAAGCTGCGTAATAAACGGTTTATTTCCTTCCTGGCTCGGGATGTGTTACGGATCGACCACATCTTTGTCACCAAAGGCATGCGGGTGATCTCCGCAGAAGTCCTGAGCGGCGCCAGGGGTTCCGATCATAAACCAGTGGTAGCGGTAGTGCAAATAAAGTAACTGTCCATCTTGACGGTTTCCCCGCTTTTGTCTAATCCACCACATACTGAATACTTCTAACAAAATTCCACACCATAAAGTAGTATTTCAGAATTATCTTTCATGGAAAAATAAGATTTATTATATTTTTTAGTTAATTCAAAAATATAGTGCTTATTCCCGGAGATAAAATGCCGAAGGTAGATTTTCTGATTATAGGGTCCGGTATCGCCGGTCTTTCCTTTGCGCTCAAGGTTGCCAAACTGGGCCGGGTGGCCATCATCACCAAAAAAGGCGATTGCGAGTCTTCCACCAATTACGCCCAGGGGGGCATCGCCAGCGTCCTGGGGAATGATGATTCCCCTGAACGTCATGTCGCCGATACACTGGCTGCCGGCGACGGCATCTGTCATGAAGATATGGTGCGGATGGTTGTCGAAGAGGGCCCGGGGATGATTGAGCAGTTGATTACCTGGGGCTGCCGGTTTAACCGTGAGCCGGACGGAACCCTGTCCCTGGGAAGAGAGGGAGGGCATACCCGTGACCGGATCGTGCACACAGACGATCTTACCGGCCGTGAGATAGAGAGGGCGCTCATCGAGAGGGTGAAAGAGCATGAGAATATAACTTTTCTCAACAACCACATCGCGGTTGACCTCCTTACCGAGCATAATGTGGGGGTGATCAGCAAACACCGCTCCTTCAACTGTTTCGGCGCCTATGTCCTGGATGTTGAGAACGCCCGCATCGAGACTTTCATGGCGGGAACCACCCTTCTTGCCACCGGAGGGACCGGTCAGGTATACCTGCATACTACAAACCCTGAAATCGCCACCGGCGATGGGGTTGCCATGGCATTCCGCGCAGGCGCGAGCGTGGGAAACATGGAATTCATGCAGTTTCATCCCACTACGCTCAATCTCCCGGATGGAGGGTCGTTTCTTATATCGGAAGCGGTAAGGGGATATGGCGGCATTCTGGTGACCGAGAGCGGGAAACGCCTCATGGAGTCTCATCCCATGAAAGACCTGGCTCCCAGAGATATTGTGGCCCGGACAATCGACCATTACCTGAAAAGCAGCGGCCAGGAACAGGTGTACCTCGATATCACCGGATTCGACCCCGGCGCGACCAGGGCGCGATTTCCCCATATCCATGAAACCTGTCTCAGGTATGGTATCGACATTACCAGGGAACAGATTCCGGTTGTTCCGTCGGCGCACTATATGTGCGGAGGGGTGGTTACCGATGCATGGGGACGGACCTCCATTTCCAATCTCTATGCAGCGGGAGAAACGGCATTCACCGGCCTGCACGGCGCGAACCGTCTGGCATCCAATTCCCTTCTCGAAGCGGTGGTCATGGCGGACCGTGCCGCGACGGCGGTGCGCAAAGAGCGCCAGAAACCCCAGGATCTCCCCGAAGTGCCCGACTGGAACGACCGCGGCACTTTTGACCCGGAGGAATGGGTTATCATATCACACGACAGGGAGAATATCCGTCGTCTCATGTGGGATCTGGTCGGCATTGTGCGGAGCGATTTCCGCCTGCGCCGGGCCATGAGCCGTATCGCTCTGATCCGTGAAGAAGTCGAGGAATACTACCGCCGCACCCGGCTTTCGCTCGAGTTGATCGAGCTTCGGAACCTGGCGGTATCGGCCTGGCTTATTGTCGTATGCGCCCGGCACCGCAAGGAATCGCGGGGGCTGCACTATAATACCGATTACCCTGGCCGTGACGATCTGCTCTGGAAACATGATACCGTGATCAGGAATGAAGAGATACTTTTATAAAGAAGGAATCCAGAATCCAGGAGCCAGAATCCAGAATCATGAAGCAAACAAATGAGAATCTAATACTATACATTCTATCGATATCGCGGTTATGAAATGGAACGGTCTCCCGCAAAGAGTTTTGAAGATTTGCTGGTCTGGCAGAAATCACACCGGCTGGTTTTGGGTATATATAGCTTCAGCGAATCATTCCCAAATAAGGAAATGTACGGACTGATATCTCAGATAAGGCGCGCAGCGGTTTCCGTTCCTGCGAATATTGCCGAAGGTTTCAAAAAGCGGGGCTGTAACGATAAGGTTCGCTTCATGAACATAGCACAAGGTTCTTTGGAAGAATGTCGGTACTATCTTATTCTGGCGAAAGATCTAGGATATGGGGACAGCATAAATTTGCTTAAACAGTTGGAAGAGGTGAGTAGACTCCTTGATTCATATTCCCGAACAATTAGTGCACAAAATTCCTGATATTATTGGAAGAAGAATATTCTGCTGTACTAATATATTTTCGCATTTATTCTGGATTCTGGATTCTGGCTCCTGAATTCTTCTTTTTGAGGTTTTATGCTTAAAACAAACAAAATCACCATTCTCGATTTCGGCGGCCAGTACGCCCACCTTATCACCAAGCGGATCCGCCGCCTGGGAGTGTACGCGGATATAAAGCATCCCGATGTGAGCCTGGAGGAATTGGGGCATCCCGGCGGCATCATTCTCTCCGGCGGGCCATCGAGCGTGTATGCAGAGAACGCGCCGCCCTTCAACCGTAAGATTCTCGGGACCGGCATTCCCATTCTGGGCTTGTGTTACGGCATGCAGCTTATCGCCTATTTCCTTGGCGGTGAGGTGCGAAGGCTCGCGAAGCGGGAGTACGGCCGGGCGGAGCTGGAAGTGACCGGGTACTCCCCCCTGTTCGAGGGACTTTCGCGCCGGGAGCTTGTGTGGATGAGTCACGGCGATTCGGTGGCGAGTATCCCTGAAGGTTATCGGAGCATCGGAAAAACTTCCGACTGCCCCTTTGCCGCAGTCAGCAATGAGGAAGAGAAGATTTACGGTTTGCAGTTCCATCCCGAAGTCACCGATACCCCTTCCGGCAGCCGGATTCTGGAAAATTTCATCCGCATCTGCGGCCTTGAGCGGAACTGGTCGATGGAAGGGTATATCGAGGAGAAGATGAAAGAAATCCGGGAGAAGGTAGGCAGCCGTAATGTATTTCTCCTGGTGTCGGGAGGGGTAGATTCCACCGTGACCTTCATGTTACTCAACCGTGCGCTGGGCGAAGACAGGGTGATCGGTATCCACATTGATAACGGGTTCATGCGGAAGAACGAAACCGCCGAAGTGAAGGAAGCCCTCGGCCGGCTCGGATTCCACAATCTCATTGTTGTGGACCGCACGGAAGATTTCCTTCGGGCGGTTGAAGGTCTGACCGACCCGCAGGAAAAGCGGAATGCTATCGGCGATGAATTCATGTATGTGAAAGACCGCGAGCTCGAGGCGCTGCACCTTGATCCCGACCGGTGGCTGCTTGGACAGGGAACGCTCTATCCGGACATAATCGAATCCGGAGGCAGCCGTCACGCCGATATAATCAAGACCCATCACAACCGCACAGATATGATCAAGAAAATGGTGGCGCGCGGTCAGGTGATAGAGCCGCTGGATCAGCTCTACAAGGACGAGGTGCGCGAAGTCGGCGAAAAGCTCGGACTGCCTCACGAGCTGGTCTGGCGTCATCCGTTCCCCGGACCGGGAATCGGAGTCCGGGTTTTGTGCGACCGTGGAGGAGTTTCCTCAGAGGATTTCAAAGAAATCCGCAGCCGGGTGAGAAAAAAAGCAAAACTTGCCGGGTATGAGGCGATGATCCTGCCGGTGAAGAGTGTAGGAGTGCAGGGAGACTGCCGCACTTATGCCCATCCCGCCGCGCTGGACGGCCCGCCGGACTGGGAAAAACTCGAGTTCCTCTCCACCGATATCACGAACGAGATTACCGGAGTGAACCGCGTGGTCCTCAAAATCGGCGGCGGCGCCCTGAAACCGCTTGTGAGCAAGGCTGCCACTCTTACCCGCGACCGACTCGACCTCCTCCGCGAGGCCGATAACCAGGCGATGCAGGTGCTCCGCGAGCATGGATTGTATGCAGAGATTTTTCAGATGCCGGTGGTTCTTCTGCCCATATCGTCCGATGGTGTGAAAGAGAGCATAGTCATACGGCCGCTCCGGTCATCGGATGTGATGACCGCAAAGTTCTACCGGATGCCGGTCGGGAGTGTAGAGGAGATCGCAAGGAGGATTCTTGCGCTGGGGGTCATCGAGTATGTATTTTACGACCTCACCAACAAACCGCCGGGAACGTTCGAGTGGGAATGAGGAGGATATATGGAAACAACTGTGGATTTTGAAAAGAGAGATTTGTTTGTAGAAAGAGTTCACCAACTCATTTCCATGATGCAGAAATGGGTAACATATACCGGACTATATACTATCGTCTCAAATATTATAGTTGAGGAAACTATTCCGGGGAAATATACTATTGAAATGCTTGAAATTAATGATAAAGATGGAAAACTTGTTGCAAAAGTAATCCCTGTCGGTGCGTATGTGATTGCAGCAGAAGGGCGTGTTGATATCAAAGGCTACCTGGGAAAAGAAAGTGTGGTATTCCTTAAATACGGCGGGCCTTCAATTGTTTCCAAAGTTAATGGAGAGGTTGACAGGGTATCGAGTCTTTACGATGGTATTACTGCCGAAGGATGGTTTTGGATAGAAGATAAGCGGATGAGAAGGGCTTATCCATTTGATGAAAAGATATTTTTAGAACTAATAACCAGGGTGAGCGATTATGAGTTCCGTTGATCTTCTCCTGCCCATTTGGGAATCCTATCGTTTGCTTAAAGATTCTTCTGTTGTAACGAAGCGAGCACTGAACAGAGAATGGGAATCGCCTGAAGAGCAGAAATACTTCTTCGATGGTACCGAATTTCGCAGCGATACAAAATCTGAAGCCGCTGAGTCTGTAGATAGAAGTTTACAATCGATTGAAGATTTGATGATTTTATCGTTATATGCGACTTTTGAGCGGTATATCATCGAATGCCTCCAGGAGAAGGGTGAATCGATAAAAGGCAAGAGACCTGAATGGTTATCCGATAAGTTGTATTTACGTTTTGAAAACAGCATCGAAAGAGGAAGTCTCGACGAAGTTTTTTCCTGGTTTAAAAATGCTCAGGTTATTGATAGCCAGCTTTTTGAGGATTTAAAAAAGACAAAGATGTACCGAGATTGGATCGCTCATAGAAATCCAAAAAGAAAGCCTCAAGAAATAAGCGATCCTTCAACTGTTTATAGTATCCTTTCAACGGCGATTGAAAAAATCGATTCGGTTTTTCATATTCATTAAACCATCGAGGAATCACTGCATGAATATTGTTGTTTGCATAAAACAGGTTCCTGACACCATGGATGTACGGATAGACCCGAAAACCAATACCCTGATCCGGGACGGAGTACCCTCGATCCTCAACCCGTTCGATGAATTCGCCATCGAAGAGGGCTTACGGATACGGGAAAAGCTTGGGGGGAAAGTGACCGCGGTCTCCATGGGGCCTCCCCAGGCGGCGGAGATTCTCAGGACCGCTCTAGCCATGGGAGTAGATGCAGTGGTGCTGCTTTCCGATCGGGCGTTTGCCGGGTCGGATACTCTTGCGACTTCTTACACGCTCTCGCAAGGCATCGAAAAAATCGGGAATGTCGATCTTGTAATCACCGGGAAACAGGCCATTGACGGCGACACCGCCCAGGTGGGTCCGGGGATTGCCTCCCGTCTCGGATTCACACAGCTTACCTATGTATCAAAAGTGGAAAATGTGGATATTGTGAACCGAACCATTACGGTGGAGCGCCTCCTGGATGATGGCCGTGAGCGTGTCGAGGGGAAACTCCCGGCTCTCCTGACTGTGGTTAAAGACATCAATGTGCCCCGCCAGCCGTCGATTCTGAAGATGAAAAAAGCCCGCAGCGCCGAGATTCCCGTCTGGAAGGCGCAGGATATCGAGGCCGATCCTCAGAAAATCGGGCAGAACGGCTCGCCCACCTGGGTGGAGAGGATCTTTTCCCCCGAACAGAAAACCGGCGGTGAGATATTTCAGGGCGAATCGAGCGAGGTGGCGGGAAGGCTGGCTGAACTTTTAATGGAAATGATGGCAAAATAGAGAGGACTCATGGGAGTAACAATAATCGTAGATAAATGTACAGGCTGCCGTGCATGCGTCAAGGCATGCCCGTTCGGCGCCCTAGAGATGGTGAACGCCAAGGCTGTCTGCCTCGATTCATGCAACCTTTGCGGGATCTGTGTCGAATCCTGCAAGTTCGAGGCCATCGAAGCCCCCGCCCGCGATACCTCTCCGGTCGCGGATCCGGACAGCTACCGCGGTGTATGTGTTTTCATACAGGCGGATGGAGATTCCATCCATCACGTCTCGCTCGAACTGGTCGGAGAGTCCCGGAAACTTGCCGACGAACTGGGAACAGAAGTGTGCTGCATGGTGATGAGCGGTTCGGTGGAAAAAATCATAGACGACCTTTCTCATTATGACATACAACATATCTATACGGTGGAAAATCCCGTTCTCGCGCGCTATCGCACAGTACCCTACGTCGAGGCCGCTTCCTTTTTGATTCGGAGTTTCCGGCCGGAGATCGTTCTCATCGGGGCCACATCCACCGGAAGAGATTTCGCCGGGGGGCTGGCCACCGAGCTCCAAACCGGACTCACCGCCGACTGCACCAGCCTGGATGTCGATGTTTCCGCCCGCAGCCTTCTCCAGACCCGTCCGGCTTTCGGCGGGAACATCATGGCCACCATCAAATCCTCCCGCCACCGGCCTCAGATGGCGACCGTGCGGCCCAAGGTTTTCCCTATGCCGCTCCGGGGCGACCTGCGCCCGGTCAAAGTGGTAAAGATAAAAAGGAACCTGGCGGAAAACGGCCAGAAAACCCGTATCCTCGAATGGCTTCCTATTCGCGACGGAGTAAACCTTGCCGATGCCAATATCATCGTCTCCGGCGGAAGAGGCATCGGAAAACCGGAGAATTTCGCCATTCTTCAGGAACTTGCCGACTTGCTCGGCGGGGCTTTGGGCGCCTCACGGGCGGCGGTGGATGCCGGTTGGATCGATTACTCCCACCAGGTGGGACAGACGGGACGGACAGTTCGTCCCATCGTCTACATTGCCTGCGGAATCTCCGGCGCCGTGCAGCATCTGGCCGGGATGAAAACGTCCGATGTGATTATCGCCGTCAACCGCGACCCTTCGGCGCCCATCTTCTCTGTGGCGACCTATGGGTACGTCGGCGATGTCATGGATATCGTTCCGAAAATGATCCAGGAATTGAAGAGCCGCATGGGACGGAAATGAGATAATAATAGAATACAGGAGTCAGGAGTCAGAAGACAGAATGAAAGACAAGGACGAAGGATGAAAAGATTGTCTCTTGAGCATGTTTTGAGTATTTAGATCCTGAAACGAGTTCAGGATGACACGTGTCATGCCGAACTTGTTTCGGCATCTATTCCAGGATCAGCAATCAGCGTATGCAGAAAAATGTTTTCCATATATAAGGATGGTGAAACTTCATGAATAAAACTAGCGACAGTCCATCGGGGTGTTGTACGGGATCTTATCTTTCAAAATCAGATCCCGAAGTTTACGCCCAGATGGTTGAGGAATACGAACGTCAGCGCGGCAGCCTGGAAATGATAGCCTCGGAGAACTATGTTTCTCCGGCGGTTCTTGAAGCAGCAGGCTCGGTGCTCACCAACAAGTACGCCGAAGGTTATCCGGAGCGCCGTTATTACGGCGGGTGCGAGTTTGTGGACAAAGTGGAGAATCTCGCCATCGAGCGCGCCATAAAACTGTTCGGCTGCGACCATGTGAATGTCCAGCCACATGCCGGTTCTCAGGCAAATATGGCGGCCTACTTTGCTTTAATCAAGCCCGGCGCGAAAATCATGGCCATGGACCTTGTTCACGGCGGCCACCTGACCCACGGCAGCAAGGTGAATTTCTCCGGTCGCATGTATCAGATCATTCCCTACGGTGTCCGTCCGGGCGACTGCCTCATCGATTATGACGGCCTTGCCCGGAAGGCCCGTGAAACCAAACCCGACCTGATAGTAGCCGGAGCGACCGCCTATCCAAGGCTGATCGATTTCACCCGATTCCGTGAAATAGCGGATGAAGCCGGGGCAAAATTCATGGTGGACGCCGCCCATATAGCCGGACTCATCGCGGGCGGGGTACACCCCAGCCCCATACCCTGCGCGGACATTGTCACCTGCACGACCCACAAGACCCTTCGCGGTCCACGCGGCGGAATGATCATGAGCACCGCGGAATTCGGCAGGGCGGTGGACAGGCAGGTTTTCCCCGGCATCCAGGGCGGGCCGCTCATGCATATCATCGCCGCCAAGGCGGTTGCATTCGGAGAGGCGTTGAAGCCTGAGTTCAAAGCGTATTCAGAAACGGTTGTTTCGAACTGCAGGATTCTTGCCGATGTGCTCCTGTCGTACGGTTTCAAGCTCGTTTCCGGCGGTACTGACAACCATCTGATCCTGGTGGATTTCACCGGCGCCGGAATTACAGGAAAAGCCGCCCAGGAGGCTCTCGGCGTGGCCGGAATTACCGTGAACAAGAACAATGTTCCGTTCGACACCGCCAGCCCGGCAGTAACCAGCGGAATGCGCATCGGCGCCGCGGCTCTCACCACCCGTGGCATGCGCGCCGGGGAAATGCGCCGTGTTGCCTCCATGATCAAACGGGCGCTGGAATCGATCGATGACGCCGATAATCTCCTGAAAATCCGTGAGGAAACCCGGGAGATGGCCGAGTCGTTCCCGATATTCGCGTGGTAAAAACAAAGAAGGTAAAGACTGTCTGAACCACTGATAAAAAAGTATTGTTTACATTATTTTCTGGTGCTTCTATACCTCACCCCCTGTCCCCCTCTCCTAGTCAGGAGAGGGGGTAACTCGCGGCGGGCCATGTTATTACCCTCTCCTAATTAGGAGAGGGTGGCTGAAAGCCGGGTGAGGTTTTTCTTCGAAGGGGAAGAACAATGAAATGTCCTTTCTGCGGTTCGGATACGGATAAGGTAGTCGATTCACGGTCGGCGAAAAACGGCGAATCCATTCGCAGGCGCCGTGAGTGCCTGAAATGCTGCCAGCGTTTCACCACCTACGAGTATATCGAGGATGTTTCGCTCAATGTCATCAAATCCGACGGCACCCGTGAGCCGTTCGACCGGAAAAAGCTCCTGAAGGGCATTGCCATATCCTGCGCCAAACGGCCAATTTCCACCGACAAGCTTGACGAGATCGTGGACGAAATAACCCGTCAGATCGAAACCCGTGGAGAGCGAGAGATATCCTCCCACGATATTGGCGAGATGGTCATGGCGCGGCTCAAGGACATGGATGATGTAGCGTATGTGAGGTTTGCCTCAGTTTATCGTAAGTTCAAAGACAAGAACGAATTTTTGCAGGAGCTGAACCGCATCCTGGAGTAGTATTCACGCAGCGCATTTCTTCGAGGCAGGAACTTGATCGGCGAAAATGTTAAAAGAGTCTTTGGCGAGATAGCGGATGCTGCCTTATTGTCCGGCCGTGATCCCTCGGAGATAATCCTGGTGGCGGTCGCCAAAACCCGCACTGTGGGTGAAATCAGAGAGGCGGTGAAAGCCGGAATCACCCATCTCGGCGAGAACCGGGTGCAGGAAGCGGCAGAGAAGATTCCCCTTCTGGAAAAAGGGCCGGTCTGGCACATGGTCGGCTCACTCCAGTCGAACAAGGCAAAGGTGGCAGCAGGGTTGTTTGACTGGATCGACAGCATTCACGCAAGAAAGACAGCCGACATACTCTCCGGTCAGGCGCAGAACCTGGGGAAAACCCTTCAGGTTCTCGTGCAGGTCAATATTTCCGGGGAGGTTGCGAAATCGGGAGTTGTCCCGGAGGAAGCAAAAGACCTTGTTCTCTATACTGAGAGCCTTCCCGGTCTTGCGCTTCGGGGGCTTATGACCATCGGGTCTTTCTTTGTGTCTCCCGAGGTTACCCGGAATGAGTTCCGGCGGATGAAAATACTGTTTGACAGCCTGCGTGATGACCGCCTTGTGAAATCCCGCCTGGATATTCTCTCCATGGGCATGTCCGGCGATTTTCAGATTGCTGTCGAAGAGGGGGCCACCATGGTAAGAATCGGTCAGGCGATATTCGGAGAGAGAAGGTTCGGGCAGTAAAGGAATTACCCAATTGAGTTTCACTCATTTCATCCAGATAGCTCTGAGCAGCGCCGAAATTACCATAATTTTTTATGATGATTCTGAAAACTTTTTGATATATTATTTCGAACTTTGAGAGGAGGGAATAACGTGAATCTGTCGCCGCTCGACATACGAAAACATGAATTCAAGAAAACTTTCCGTGGGTTCGATCCGGACGAGGTCATGGCATTTCTCGACATCGTATCCATGGAATACGAGAACCTGGTGCTGCAAAATACCATGCTTTCAGAAAAGCTGGTCATGACCGAGAACCATCTGAAAAAATACCGTGAAATTGAAAATACGCTTCAGGAGGCGCTCATGTCCGCCGAACGTGTCCGCGAGGATACCATCAAAAATGCGAAAAATCAGGCCGACCTGATTGTCCGTGAGGCTGAAATAAAGGCCGCCTCCATTGTGGAGGAGGGACGCAGCTCGCTTGTCCGTCTCCGGAATACGTTTACCGAGCTGAAAATCCACAAGGATACCTATCTCGCCAAACTGAAAACGATTGTCAATACACAACAGGAGCTTTTTAAACAGTATTCTTTCTCCGAAGAAAAGGCTTTCGAGAAAGCCGAGCCGGTGTTTGAGGATATAAAATCGCTGCGCCGCTCACCAGCCGCGAAAACGGTTGAGGATGTCTCCCTGAACGATAGTGATGATGAATATCCGGGAACCGATGAGAAAAAGGTCAGTTCGTAATGAAAATGGGTATACGGCTTGTTCCCAATGCCTCCCGTGATGAAGTTGCGGGTATTACTGAAGACGGCAGGTATAAGGTAAAGGTGCAGTCGCCGCCGGTGGAAGGCGCGGCAAACAGGCGGCTGATTCTCTTTCTTGCCGAGCGGCTGGGGGTATCCAAATCACGGGTACGGATTGTAAGCGGTGAAAAATCTAGAAACAAAGTGATTGAAATCGAGGGTGAGGAGAAAGATATACTGCGCCGTATGGAAGGGAAGACATGACACGAATTGTGGAATCCATGAATAGAGCCCGGGATTTTATTCGCGGGCATACTGATGTGGTTCCCGATGTGGGAATTGTGCTGGGAACGGGTTTGGGAGGACTGGTTGATGAGATAGATGCCGATGTGGTGATTCCCTATCATGATATACCCGGTTTCTGCGCTTCCACTGTGGAATCTCACAGCGGGAAACTGATTGTGGGTAAGCTTTCAGGCCGTCCCGTGGTCACCATGCAGGGGAGGTTTCACTTCTACGAGGGATACACCATGCAGGAGATTACCTTCCCCATACGGGTCATGAAAACCCTGGGGGCTTCCATACTCATCATATCCAATGCGGCGGGAGGAATGAACCCCGGCTTCAGGAAGGGCGATCTCGTGCTCATCAGGGATCACATCAATCTCCTGGGCGGCAATCCGCTGATCGGAGCGAGCGAGCCGGAACTCGGTCCACGCTTCCCCGATATGAGCAGGCCGTACTCCAGGCGCCTCATGGCTCAGGCCAAAAAAATCGCCGGCCGTGAGGGGATAACACTCCGTGAGGGAGTATATGTCGCAGTGCCCGGACCTTCCCTTGAAACAGCCGCGGAATACCGGTTTCTGCGTATGATCGGAGCGGACATGGTGGGCATGTCAACTGTACCGGAGACTATTGTAGCGGCTCAGATGGACATGGAGGTTCTGGGAGTGACCATCATAACAGACCTGTGTAACCCGGATGCCCTGGAACCGGCTGATATCAAAGATATAATCGCTGTTTCCGAAAGCGCTGAACCGAAGCTTACTCTGCTGACCAGAGAAGTCATACGGGGAATGTGATCGTTTGGAATGGGGTGTTTTGCGAATTGAAAATATGATGATGTGGCAAAAAGTGTTGCAAAGTCTTCAATTCTGTCGAAACCTCACCCGGCCTTTGGCCACCCTCTCCTAGACAGGAGAGGGTAAAGACTTGGCTCGCCGTGAGTTACCCCCTCTCCTGACTAGGAGAGAGGGATAGGGGGTGAGGTTTATAAAGCTGAGTAGGAGGTAAATTATCCTTTATTGCCGGGTAATCAAAATATAAATGGTTTGGAATTTTTTAATTTCTTATGTAAATTAATTCGATATTTTTCATCATAATGTTAAGGGTCATCCTGAACCTGTTTCCGTACCTTCTTTTCCTCGCTGCAGGTGAATGCTAATTTGGTATTTCCGAAAGGATATGCATATGAATAAAAAAGATCTTGAATATTTTAAAGACTTGATTATCAAGAAAAAACAGGAACTACTGGCAGAGCTTGGCTACCTGGAGTCCGCATCCATGAGCACTACATCCAAAGATCAGGCAGGCGACCTTTCCTCTTATTCATTCCACATGGCAGACCAGGGAACAGATACGATGGAACGTGAGATGGCGTTCACCTTTGCTTCGCGGGAAGGCCGGTACCTGCATCATCTGAACGAGGCGCTGGAACGGATAGAGAATGGAACGTACGGTAAATGCCGTGGCTGCGGTGGTGAAATCAGCAAAGCCCGCCTTGAAGCAGTTCCTCATGCCACCCAGTGCATCAAATGCAAGAACTCCGAAGAGAAAAAGCAGCGGGGGATGTAGTGCGCACCCGCATGATATACTTACTCCTGTTTCTTTTTCTAGTGGCACTGGACCAGGCGACAAAACTGGCGGTTGCCTCGTATTTTCCCCTCTACAGTACCACGAATATCATCGATGATTTTCTGCGGCTGACCCATGTGAAGAATCCCGGAGCGGCGTTCAGTTTGTCTTTCGGGAACCGGGAAGTCATGCTCGTGGTTACCATCGTGGTGATTGCGCTCCTGGCATATCTTATCGTCCGTGGAACCATTCGTCCGAAAAGTCTTACAGGGAAGATCGCGCTGGTCATGATTTTCGGTGGAGCAGTCGGCAACCTGATCGACCGTATACGGATGGAAGAGGTCACCGATTTCATCGATATGGGCATCGGGGTGCATCGCTGGCCTGTTTATAACCTGGCAGATATTTATGTCACCATCGGTATGATCATCCTTTTTCTCATCTATTCCCTCAATAAAGAAAAGGACGATGGATAAAAACGGTCCAAAGTCCCTTCTGCTTTTCGATTTTCTTTGCACAAAAAAAATCACATGGACGAATTTGATGACATCCGCACCTTCACTGTCGGGGAAAAAGAAGCCGGAAAGCGTCTCGATATTTTTCTTGCCGCGGCTTCCGGGCTTTCACGCTCACGGATAAAAAACCTCATCGATGAAGGTTTCACAGCAGTGGATGACTGCGCTGCGATAAAGCCGTCATACCCGGTATCGCCTGGGGACATGATCGAGCTGACCATTCCGGCAGTCCACGAACAGCATTTTCTCCCGGAAAATCTTCCCCTCGACATTGTATACGAGGATAGGCAGATGCTGGTGGTGAACAAGCCTGCGGGCATGGTCGTCCACCCCGGCTGCGGTAATGTTACAGGAACACTTGCCTCCGCGCTCCTCCACTACTGCCAGGGGCTTTCCACCCAAGGCGGCGCTTTCAGGCCCGGAATCGTGCACCGTCTTGATATGAATACATCCGGCCTCTTGGTCATCGCCCTGGATGATGAAACCCATGCACTTCTCGCACGGATGATTTCCGAGCGCCGGATAAAGCGTATCTATACTGCATTCGTCTGGGGCCATCCCCATCCGCCTTCCGGGACCATCGATGCACCCGTGGGCCGTCACCCACGGATACGGACCCTCCAGGCGGTAGTCCCGGAAGGCCGCCCGGCTGTCACCCATTATGAAACCACGCATCGGTATTCCTTTCTCTCCCGGTTGAATGTCACCCTTGAAACCGGCCGAACCCACCAGATCCGGGTGCATCTGGCCTCTATCGGTCACCATGTGTTCGGCGATCCTGACTATGGAGGCCGCGAGGAGCGCCTAAAAGGATTCGACCCGGAAATCCGCGAACGGGCGCGGAGACTGCTCAAGGATCTGGACCGTCAGGCCCTCCATGCCGGGCGACTGGAATTAAGGCATCCGTTCACCGGGAAGGAGATGGTATTCGAGGTTGATCTTCCTGAGGATATGAAGAAGCTTAAAGAAAGCCTGGATGTGGAAGTGTGAAGATATCCCCCTGTCCTACGGACATCCCCCTTGCTAAGGGGGACAAAAGATTATAGACGAAAAAGCTCTTTTAACCCCCTTCGATAAGGGGGTCGGCGCAAAGCGCCGGAGGGATCAAAAACGCAGGAAAAAAATATTGACATTATCATAGCCGGCGCCGGTCCTGCCGGGCTCATGGCCGCTATCGAAGGAGCGCGGAGCGGAGCCGCGGTTATTCTCCTCGAAGCCGGGCCGAAACCCGGAAGGAAGCTCCTGGCCACCGGCGGCGGAAGATGCAACCTCTCTCACTCCGGGACCATCGAATCTTTCCTGGAAGGATTCGACCGGAAGGCTGCGCGTTTCCTCAAACCGGCGGCGTATGCATTTCCCCCGGAAGAAGCAGTACGGTTTTTCGAATCGCTGGGGGCGCCGCTCAAGGTGGAGCGCGGGGCGCGGGTATTCCCGGCAAGCGACCGCGCCGAAGACATTCTCAAAGCCCTTCTGAAAGAGGCGGAAGCTGCCGGAGTCATCCTGCACATGGCCGCGCCGGTGAAATCAATCAGCGGCTGTTCGGGCGCTTTCGAGATAAGCTCCGGCCGGGGGATTTACCGCTCCGGAGCAGTTATCCTGGCCACCGGAGGGCTTTCCATGCGGAGAACAGGCTCGACCGGCGATGGGTATGCTTTCGCCCGGAAACTCGGCCACACCATCGTGGAGCCGCATCCGAGCCTGGTGCCCCTGATCACTGAAGAAACATGGCCCCGCGAGGCGGCGGGGCTTGCCCTGAAAAATGTTCTGCTGGCCGCTCACCTCGGGAAAAAACGTATCACCCGGTTCGGGGAGATGCTTTTTACCCACAATGGCATCGGCGGGCCGATCACCCTGGAAATCAGCCGTTTCCTCACGGATACGCTGAGCGGCGGCGGCGGCCCTGTCCGGGTGGAAATAGACCTGAAACCGGCCCTCGACGAGAAGAAGCTCGACGCCCGCCTGCTCCGCGAACTGCAGGAAAACCCCAGGCGCAGGCTTTCCACCATTCTCCATACCCTCATGCCGGAATCGCTCATGAAAATATTCACCTCTCATTTCGGATTCAACCCGGAGCTGACCGCAGGCCATGTGACCCGTGAGGAACGCCTCCGCCTGCTCCGGCTCCTGAAAACCCTGCCGTTGACGGTGATTGCCACCGAACCCATAGAGGAAGCGTTGGTGACCCGCGGCGGAGTATCCCTATCCGAGATTTACTCCCACACCATGGAGTCGAAGCTTTGCCCGGGACTTTTTTTCGCCGGGGAGATCATCGATGCGGACGGCGACTGCGGAGGCTATAACCTGCATCAATGCTGGGCCACCGGGGCGCTGGCCGGAAGGTCGGCGGCGGGAAAAGCAAGGATGAAGGAAGAAAAGACAAAAGAAGAGAGCCGCTGATATCGCAGATTTACACGGATAGAAGAATATATCTTATCTGCGAAAATCCGCGCAATCCGCGGCAAAAATGGAAAAGGAGTATAATCCATGCCGAAAAATAATACCCTGAACACAGCCTTTATGGTGATCTCTATCCTGCTGGTGTTTTTCACCACAAGTTCCCCGGCAACTGCGGCGGACGCCTGGAAGTACCGCATGCCCATCACCCTGACTCACCGTGACGCCGGAACTGCAGGGCTGGCGCCGGTGGATGTAACATTCTCCCTTTTCTCCGACCGGTGCACCCGCCCGGAAAAGGAAATTCGCCTGGTGCTCGAAACCGCTTCCGGAGAAAAGGAAATCCCGTTCCAGCTCTCACGGCTTTTCCGATGGACCAAGGACACCGAGAGCGGGAGGAGCCTTCCCACGCAGAACGGCATGATCACCTTTTTCGATGAAGCGCCGGGAAACGGGGACGCCCGGTATTTCCTGCTCTACGGCAACCCGGATGCCGCCGCGCCCTCTTATCCGACCGACCTGAAAGTCTCCGGCAAAGGCCCCGCCTGGACCATCGAGAACTCGAAAATGGTGGTGCAGCTCCACGGTAAAAAACCAGGAATCGGCGAGTCCACCAATCACGATTCCGGGCAGCTTTCCGCTGTAACCCTCAAATCCAAGCCTGACGCGCCGTTTAAAACCGCGGAGAACGTCATGCACTGGAACCCCTGCGTGTTCGTTCCGGCGCGGGGATGGATCCACTCCTTTGCCTGGGACCCGCCGGAGGTCTGCGAGATCGAAACCGGGCCGCTTTACACCGAAATCCGCCGCAGCGGGGCGTTTCCCGGCATTCCGGAGGTTCACCTTGCGGTGACCTACCGCATTTTCACCCGGAGAGCCTATGTAGAGTCCGGAACGGTGGTGGATGTCCGTGAGCCGATCGGCGTGGTGGCCATCCGCAACGATCAGCTCATTTTCAGTCCAGGATTCTTCACCCATATCGGCTGGGATGACGGCGGCCGGACTGTCACACACCCGCTGAGCAGCTATAAGCCGGTCAACAAGCACGGCGACATCCTGCGGCTGGCGGACACAGTACCGTTCCTGACTTTCTACAACCCTGCCAAAGGAGTGGGCGCCGCCACTATCAGGGAAAGTTTCTCCGCCATCGGCCCGAACGGCGCACCTCCCACCCTGTTCGACAACGCCACGTATGTTTCCAACGGCGATCTCCAGTACTGGTTCCGCCCGCTTATCTATTTCCATGTGGGCTGGGACCGGAAGCAGCTCATCACCGTCCCCCAAGGCGCCCTCTATTCCGAGCGGAACCTCTACCTCTTCTACGAGCCGAAGGGAAACGAGCCTGTCGCCGAAGTCGTGAATCTTTCCAAAGCTGTCCGCTCGATGCCCGGATTGAAAATCGGAGAGTATGTGCTGCCGCCGGAAAGATGAAAGGTCAAATATTTCTTTGGAAATCCCCAAAAAAACTTTGATTCATACCTGACATTTTTCTATATTAGTTTTGATCTCTTTGGCAATTTGGTTTCATCTTAAACAGGGGGCTTCTCGAGCGATGGCCGCTGAAAATTTTGACGGAATACCCGAAAAGAGGATGAGCATAGTCGGGAAACGAGTTCATACTCTAAGGCTCGCTCGTCACATGTCTATTGAAGACCTCTCGAAAAAAACCAGCGTCAGCTCTGTAACCATATCTAATATTGAAAAAGGCGTTTACAGCCCCAAACTGAGCACCATTCTTGAGATCGCCCGCGCTCTCGATACTACCATCGTGTACCTTGTGGAAGATGTGGAAGAGCCTCAGATTTTCAAAATCGACAAGGAGAAACAGCGCCTGGTTTCGGAAAAGGGAGTTACGCTTCATGATTTCGGCCATATCATTCTGGACAAGCGGTTTATTGTCACGGTCATGGAGATGGAGAAAGGTTCTTCCACCATGGAGCATGACTCGTTTGACGGCAGGGAATTCATTCATCTCCTGTCCGGAGAAATTGCAGTGAATGTGGAAGATAAAACCATATCGCTGAAGGAAGGCGATTCCCTGTATTTTCACGGTTCGTACCGGCATGCCATCAATGCAGTGAAAGGATCGAAACTGATTTTCATAAGCGTGTATACCTGATCTCTCATTCCATTAAAAAAAGGAGCGCGAACATGGCAAAAGTAGGAAGGATTGGAGTTGTCGGAGGAGGCATCTTCGGGCAATGGCATCTCAAGGCATTCACTCAATCGCAGAATGAAGGTAAGGTGGAATTGGTTGCGATTGCTGACTTGAAGGAAGAAGCCCGCAATAAAGCCGCCAAGGAGTATGGTATAAAAGCATACGCCGATTTCCGTGAAATGATAGAAAAGGAGAAACTCGACGCTATCTCGGTGGTAACCCCGGATGTCATGCACGCCGATATAGCGCTGGCCGGCCTTGAAATGGGATGCCATGTCCTCTGTGAAAAACCCATGGCTACCACAATGGAACACTGCCGGAAGATCATTGAAGCTTCCAACAACAATCCTGAAAAGATTTTTATGGTGGATTACCACAAGCGTCTCGATATGTACCATGTGGAACTGGAACGTGCCGCCCGTATGGGAGAGCTGGGCAAGATTCAGTATGGGTACGCTTACATGGAGGACCGGATCGAAGTATCCCGCGACTGGTTCAAGAACTGGCCGGCCGGCGCCTCCCCCTTCTGGTTCGTGGGCGTGCATTTTGTGGATCTCATCCGCTGGGTCATCAAGTCCAACGGCGCCAAGGTGTTCGCCACCGGCCACAAGGACAAGCTGAGAAGCCTGGGGCTGGATTTCTGGGACAGCCTTTCCGTCACCATCCTGTTCGAAAACGGCGCCACCTTTACTGTGGACGCCTGCTGGATTCTGCCCGAAGGATTCGAAGCCATTGTAAACCAGGCTATCCGGGTAGTCGGCACCGAGGGTATCTACGAAGTTGACAGCCAGGACCGCGGCGCAGGCGCCTGCCTGAAAGGCCAGACTCAGAAGTCGTTCAATCTCGGCGTTTACGCCGAGAAACACACCCCTGACGGCAAGGTCACATACGGCGGATACGGCATCTGGTCCATCATGGAATTCGGCGAGCACCTCTACCACGTGCTCAACGGCGGGAGTGTCCGGGACCTTACCGGTCTTTACGCCAATGCCATGGACGGTCTGGAGGTCTCCAAGATCTGTGTGGCGGCGCACATGAGCGCTGAAGCAGGCGGTACACTCATCGATCTGTCCACCCTCTAGGAGAACTGGCGCATGGCGAAGAAACCGGTTATCAAAATCACCGATTACATCGAACGCGAGCTTGACTATGAAAAAGCGGAAATGGACAAACTCGGCGTGGATTTTTCCTATTACCAGCTTAAAACGGCTTCCACGGAAGAATTAATCAAAAACTTCCGGGACGCCGATTTCCTGGTGGTCAATATGGCTAAGATGACTCCTGAAGTCATGGCCGGGCTGGATAATGTCAAGGTAATCATCCGTCACGGCATAGGGTTTGACAATCTGAACCTGCCTGCGGCTACCGAAAACGGCATTATCTGCGCCAACGAGCCGACCGCTTCGAGCGAAGATGTAGCAGAGCAGGCGATCATGCTCATGCTCGCTGTATACCGCAAGCTGTTCATCCAGATCGATATTCTCAAGGATTCCGTGGCCCGGCATTTATGGGTTTTCGACCGCATCTACCCGGTCTACCGTATGGGCGGCAAAACGCTCGGCATCGTCGGCTGCGGAAACATCGGAAGCATCGTTCTCCGCAAGATGCGCTCATTCGGGATGCGGATTCTGGTCTGCGATCCCTATATGTCCGGTGAACGGCAGAAGGAATTAGGAATCGAACTCACCCCGCTGGAAACGCTCCTGAAAGAGTCGGATATTGTCACCATCCACGTTCCGGTGACCAATGAGACGAGAGGAATGTTCAAAGCCGATCTTTTCCGGCTCATGAAAAAATCCGCCATCCTGATCAACACCGCCCGCGGGCCGGTGGTGAATGTTCACGATCTGGCGGAGGCTCTGCGGAACAAGATGCTTGCCGGCGCAGGCATCGATGTCTACGAATTCGAGCCGCCCCAGCCTGATTATGAGCTGCTGGGATTGGAAAATGTAATACTCACTCCGCACCTTGCCTGGTACAGCGAGGAAGGCGGGTGGGATATCCGGGTACTGATAGTGGAGGACCTGAAGAGGTGCCTGGCGGGCAAACCGCCCAAAAGCATTGTCAATCCCGAAGTGTTACAAAGCCCGAAGCTGAAATTGAAGGCGTAAAAGAAAGATACAATTCTCACTAGGGGGCGCTCATACACCCTTCTTCACTGTTTTAAACCACACCCCCTGTCCCCCTCTCCTAGTCAGGAGAGGGGGGTAACTCTTTACGTGCCACATCTTTACCCTCTCCTAATTAGGAGAGGGTGGCCGAAGGCCGGGTGAGGTTTTATCGAAATACGACTTTCAGCCGATTTATAGAATATCATATTTTTAAAAATAAGGAAATACATGCTATGGTTGTTAATATAAAAACGCCCATACCCGGGCCGAAAACCCTTGCGTATAAGGCCATTTCTGAAAAATACGAGTCCCGCTGTCTTAATCTTCAGGCGCCCATTGTCTGGGATCATGCCAGGGGAGTGACCGTATGGGATGTGGACGGCAACGCGTTCATCGACTGGACCAGCGGCGTTTTGGTTACCAATGTGGGTCATGCCCATCCGAAGCTCGCCAAAGCCATCGCCGACCAGGCCCAGCGACTCCTGAACTGTTATGATTCCCCCACTGTGGAGCGGATTACCCTGGCCGAGCGCATGGTCAGGCTTGCACCGGATAACCTGAATAACGCATTTTTCGCCACAGTCGGCTCCGAAGCCGTGGACGCCGCGGTGCGGGTGGCGAAGCGGTTCACCGGCAATTTCGAGATTATATCCTTTTTCGGCGCCTTTCACGGCCGCACCATGGGAACCATGAGTCTCGCCGGAAAGATGGGAACCAAGAAACAATTCGGCCCGGTGGTGCCCGGCATTATCCATGTTCCCTACCCGGACCCCTACCGGAATCCCTTCGGTTCTGAGAGCGCCGATGTGGCTTCCCAGTGCCTCGAATTCATGGACAAGACCGTCTATGCACAGTCCACCGGCTCCATCGCCGGCCTCATCATCGAGCCTTACCAGGGCGCTGCCGGATTCATCTTTCCTCCCTCAGGCTTCCTGAAATCCCTCGAAAAGTGGTGCAGGGATCACGATATCGTTTTCATCCTCGACGAAGTCCAGTCATCCTTCGGCCGTACAGGCAAGTTCCTGGCCCTGGAATGGGAAGGTCTCAAACCCAACATGGTCACCATCGGCAAGGGCATCGGCTCCGGTATGCCCATTTCCTGCCTCCTGGCGGAATCGCGGATCATGGAATCGCTCGGCGAAGGAGAGATGAGCTCCACCTGGGGCGGCAATCCCATCTGCTGCGCAGCTTCCCATGCCATCCTCGACATCTTCAAGGAGGAGAGGCTGGTGGAGAATTCCCAGACAATGGGCGAATACATAAAAACCCGCCTTAAAGCCATGCAGGAAAAGTGCCGCTGCCTGGGCGATGTCCGTGGCAGCGGCCTCGTCATGGGTCTCGACATCGTGAAAGACAAAAAGACCAAGGAGCGCGATCCCAAAACCACCCGCCGTATAATCGACGAGTGCTGCAGGAAAGGCCTTATCATCGGCTCGGTCTCCGGGAATGTGATCCGGGTCGCTCCTCCCCTGGTCATCACCAGGGACGAGGCGGACGAGAGCCTGGACATCATAAAAAAGGTGCTTGCAAGCCTTTAATAAAGTAATCCGAGTATGTCATTTAGTAGGTATTTTGGAAGAATTGCTTCGATTTAGATCCTGAAACAAGTTCAGGATGACACGTGTCATGCCGAACTTGTTTCGGCATCTATAAACGATCACAAATCAGATCGCGAACCTTGTCGAATGGTAAGATAGTAAAAATGTAAAATGACCCTTCAACTCGTCAGTATGATTTCAATATCACTCACCGAAGGCGCTTCTGATGCAATGCGCACCAGACAGCCTCATGCTGCTTGACATTCATTTTGGAGTATACTCAATGATCGATAAAGAACACATTCTTCAAACCTGCCTTGACTTTCATGAGGAAACCGCCGCCTTCCTTGACCGGCTTGTGCGTTTTGAATCGATAAGCGGCTATGAAGACTCGGCGATGGAGTGGCTGCACGGTCAATTTTGGGAGGCGGCGGATGAATGCGAGCTGGTCCCCGTTCCCGAAGAGATTGTAAACGACCCGGATTACGCCTTCCGTACCGATGACCGTCCCTATTCAGGCAGGCCCAATGTGCGTGCGGTGTTCAAGGGCGCGGGCAACGGAAAGCGGGTGATTCTCAATTCCCATGTGGATGTGGTTCCGCCTTCGATGGGGCAGGAGAGGCCCTTTGAACCTTACATCAGGGATGGCGCTCTCTATGGCCGCGGCGCCGCCGACGACAAGGGGCAGGTTGCGGTAATCTGGACCATGCTCAAAGTCATGAAAAAGCTGGGCATCAGGCCGCCCGGCGATGTAATCATCCACCTTGTCATCGAAGAGGAGACCGGCGGCAACGGAACCCTCGCGTTCATTCGCCGCGGTGAGATCGCCGATTACTGTGTCATCATGGAACCCTGCTCTAATAATATTATCACCTCAACCCGTGGAGCGGTCTGGTTCACCGGAACCGTATTCGGCCAGGCGGGGCATCCCGGCTCCTCGCAAACTACGGTGAGCGCCCTCAAGATGGCCATCGAGGCCATGCGTATCATCGAGGAATACCACGACGAGCTCCTGGCAAAGACCCATGCCGACGATCCGCTGTTCCTGAAATTCAAAAATCCCATGTCAGTGACCTTCGGGCAGCTCAATGCAGGGGACTGGCCTGCAATGGCGCCCCAGAAGGCCGTGTTCAAGGGAGTTTTCGGGCTGCTCACCACTCCGAAGGAAGAGGTCATGCGGGAACTTGTCGAGCGGGTCAAAACCCGTGGGCCGGAATGGCTCAGGGACCATTGCGAGATGACCTTCCAGTACCGTCACGACACCTGCCGTATCGATCCCAGGCTTCCTTTTGTGCAAAAACTGGTGGATTGCTACCAGGCCATGGGAGTGAAGACCGAGATAGCCGCCCAGCCGGCTTCATCCGACACCTGGTTCTATACGAACATCATGAAAATTCCCGCGCTGAGCACCGGCGCCGGGGAGATTGCCGACTGCCATACTGCCACGGAGAAGGTCACACTGCGGGAACTGTCGGTGGAAGCGGCGATCATGATTCTTTTCCTCTGCTCATAGGGAAACCATGAAACCGCGCGATATATTTTTACAGGCGCTGGAGAGAAAACCGACGTCCCGGCCGGCAACAGGCAGCGCCACTTCCATAGTCACAGTCGACCTGATGGAGAAAACCGGTTTCTTCTTTCCCGATGTGCACTTTGATCCGGGAAAGATGGCCGGGCTTGCGGAGGCAGGGTATACAGAGCTTGGCTTCGATAATGTCATGCCCCTGTTCAGTGTCAGTCACGAATCGGCGGCCCTGGGCTGCCGGACCGACTGGGGAAGCATCGACAAGATGCCGGACTGCCGCGGAGGGTTGTACGGGATCGAGGATGAGATCATCATCCCGCCGGATTTTCTTGCCAGGCCGGAATGCCGTGTTCCGCTTCGAGCGCTTGAAATTCTGAAAAAACGGCATGGCAGCGAGGTCGCGGTGGTCGGGAAGGTATTCGGCCCCTGGACTCTTGGGTATCACCTGTTCGGAGTGGAGGAATTCCTGATCAACACCATTCTTAATCCGGATGCGGTGAAATGTGCGATCTCAACCCTGAAAGAGGTTACTGTCGCTTTCGGGAAAGCGCAGATCGAGGCAGGCGCGGACGCCCTGACCCTGGGCGACCATGCCACCAGGGACCTCTGCTCGCCGCTTGCGTACCGTGATTTTCTGAAAGATGTCCATTTTGAGATCAACGAACGCCTTGCCTGCCCCATAATCCTGCATATCTGCGGGGAAACCGGCGACCGTATCGGGTATATCCGTGAGACTGGCGTCGCCTGTTTTCATTTCGATTCCAAAGTCCCGGCCGGAACCGCCCGCGAACTGGCTGGTGAGAAGCTCTCGCTCATGGGCGGCACGAGCAATTTCGACATAATCCTGAAGGGTACTCCCGAATCCATCGCCGCGGATGTGCGAAAGAAAAAGGCTGTCGGCATCGATATCATCGGCCCGGAATGCGCGGTCCCGCTCAATGCGCCATGGAAAAACCTGATGATGATAGCGGAGGAAGTAAAGAGGGGGTGAAGAGGGGAACTGAAAGCCACGATTCAGTATATCGGGCAATTCCTTTTTATGCCCAGTCTCAGAAATATTTTTTTTCGTCAAATAGATTTCGCTACATGTTTAGCACGACGCGCAGGCGTTCCACAGAGCATCCCATTGGCGCTGATGTCCTCATCTATATCAGGCCAATGAACTCCTTCTCCGTTTCCCATGATCTCAAAGTTTTTTCGTTGCTCTGGTGTTGCTTCCGATAAACGCCATGACCACGCCAACGGCACGCTCACCGTCCTGCCATCCGCCAATTGCGCTTTAATGCTCTCATTCGTCACTTTCAATCCTATAATACGCGGCTCGCTATTCGCCACAGTGTTCATTCCATGCCTCCAAGATATTCTCCAAGTGTCTGACAATAAGGGCGCGAATACGATTCAATTCTGCCGGTGGGAATCCATCGTTGGCAGCCAGGGCTACCGGCTCAAGCCAAAACTTACACAACATGCGTTCACGGCGAACGTGAACGTGTTTTGACTCATTGCAGTCAAAACTGTAGAAAAATAGACGGTACGGACCAGGAATACCGTGAACGGTAGGCATCAAGTCCTCATCTGCCGGTCGAATATAAGTCATCTATACTTTATGCAGACATTATAGCAATATTCTCTTAAAAGTCAAGCTGATTCCACATGGATTCATAATCCTGAGCCACCGGAACGGAGTTCCCCTTACCCACTTGGAGAGGAGGTTTAGGGAATGCGGGTGTTTTTCCCGCTTGCAAAAATCCTTGCGTCTTTTTATCTTCTATTCACTTACACCGTTGAGAAACGCTGCGCCCCCATCCTCTTCACCCACTCAAGGAGGAGAACAATGCTTTCGTCCCTTTACAAAGGTCTGCTTTTGCTTATTGTTTTCCTGCTGATAATCGGTCTGGCTTCATGTTCGAAAAAAGCTCCCGAAAAGGCAGTGCAACCGCCGCCCCCTCCGAACAGCCTTCTGGCTCTGAAAAACGCGCTAACCGACTCCACCAAACGTCCCATAATCCCCAGGCAGGTCGGAAAAGAGAATAAACAGCTCATAACCCTCGCCGGAATGGATCCTTCCGGGCCGCAGTTGGTCATCGATCCCGCACTGGCCGGAAGGGTCATGGGTGTTTCCTTTGACGGGGATAACGGCGACAACCTCTTCTGGGTAGATAAGTCCATCCTCGATGGAAGTTACTTCAGCGCCAAACCGCCGAGCTGGAACGCCGGAGGTCTCCGTACCTGGCTGTCTCCCGAAGACCTGTTTTTCCTGCCGGAGGACAAGGATGCGAAGAAGTGGTTTGTGCCCGCCGAGCTCGACCCGGCGCCCTATACAGTGTATGCTCAGGGTAAAGGCGAAGTTACCCTTCAGCTTACCACAAGCATCAAATCCAACATGGGGAAGACCTATAACCTTCTCCTCACCCGCCGTATCCAGCTTGTTCCTTTCTATACCGATTCGGTCGGGACGGTGTTGCCGAAGGACCTCAAGTATGTAGGCATAAATCTCTTCCATTCCATGCAGAATCTATCCGATGGAATAATCGGCAAGGACATGCCCTATATCTGCCTCTGGAGCCTTCTCCAGATGAATCCCTCCGGGACCATGCTCATCCCCCTCGCCAAAAAAGCCGACCCAAAGAGGGCATACCGCGACTATTTCAATCCGCTGGGGCCGGACCGTATTGCCATCGAGAACAATATCATCTCGGTGAAGATCGACGGGAAATACCGCTCAAAGATCGGTGTGAACGCTAAAGCCGCCGGGCCTGGTATCGCATACCTTAAGGATGAGGGCAGCGGCCAGGGAATACTGTTCGTCCAACTTTTCACGGTCGATCCTAAAGGGATCTATGTAGACAAGCCCTGGGGCAAGAAGAGCGATTACGGCGACGCTATCGAGATGTACAATGATGACGGCAACATGGGCGGTTTCACCGAAATGGAGTGCCACAGCCCGGCGAAAAAAATGGCCAGGGGTGAGTCGGAATTTCATGAACTCCACCTGCACATTTTCAAGGGACCTATACCCGAACTCCATAAAATCGGCTCTTTGCTCCTTTCGACCGATATTTCCAAGGCGAAATATTATTAAAAAGCAGAATACAGGAGTCAGAATAAAAGACAATTTCTCGCAAAGTTCGCAAAGTTCGCAAAGAAAGAAATGAAGATGTCTGAACCACGGATAGCCGGGATTGAAGGACAGGATAAAGAGACAAAGACAGGATGAAAAGATATTTTCCCTCTTCTGTATTTTGTATACTTTCTTTATCGCTTTTGCGTCTGGATAAATTTATTTACATCCCGTTTATCCGTTCATCCTGACCATCCGTGGTTCAGACAATCTTTCTGTCTTTTCATCATCTTCTATCACTCACATCACACAAATCAGTGGTTCAGACAATCCTTCATCCTTTTCTTTCCTTTTGACTTTTGCCCCCGGAAAATGTATCCTGTATAGAGCATATTTGGAGAAACCGATGAAGGAGGATTAAATTGAAATATCTTACCGTGTTCTTGCTGATAGTTCTCTTTCCTTTCCACGCCGGGTCACAATCCAGGGGACCGGATTATCAATGGTATACCGAAGGCAATTACATTCCCGCAACACGGGTGAAAGTTGTGTTGAAAAATGTTCTTGATTTCGGCCGTACATACTGTCCGGTAATCATCCCTCGAAAAGATTTTCCCATCCCCAATATCAGCGATTTTTACGTGACTGTCGTCGACCCTTCCCTGCCATCGGACACGGAACCGACCGAGGCGGAGATAAAAGCTGTCGGCGGCTGGAAAACCCGTCAGGAAACCAACGGCCATTATCTTCGGTATCAGCTCGACGATCTTGACAAGGACGGGCTATGGGATGAACTGTATTTTGCCTGTGATATAAAGCCAAAGGAAACAAAAACTGTTTATGTATATGTGCAACCGCCTCAGCAATTATGGCTTCGAGGGCTTTACAGACATGAAACACATTGCATCATAGGCAATTACGAACGCAATTTTATACCCTGGTGGGAATCGGAAGTGATCGGATGGAAAATCGCCACCCTTACCGATGTGGATTTATTCGGCAAGCGGGAACGTATCATGATAACGCCAATGGAATGCATCGAAAACTGGGCCGGGTATAACAGGCCGTATAGATACGGCCTGGACATTCTCCTTGTCGGCAGCACTTTTGGAGCAGCCGGGCTCTGCCTTTTTGAAGAGCCGGCCATTCCCGATTCGGTTTCACGGCCAAGATTCAGCCCCACGAGCAAAGAGGGGCAGTATTATAATACACGGTATTCGCGGGATGTTGTGGTCAACGGCCCCATGAGAAGCATAATCCTTGTCCGAACCATGGACTGGCGTTCCGGAAAAGGATTGTATGCTCTCGACCAATACTATACCGCTTACGCCGATAAATATTATTCGACCTGCAAGGCGGTATTTAAAACCTTCGTTCCGGAGGAAAAGAAAACGCTTTTCGGCTGCGGCATGAGAGCCATTATGGATCAATACGACTACTACCAGAAAGGCGGCACGGTCATTTCTTACGGGAAAAATGTCGTCATCGAGTCGCCCAGTCCCGATGAAAAAGGGCAGGAAAAGGTGCGGGCTGTTCTTGATTTTGAAGGTCTCGCGCTTGTGGTCAAAGACAAATACAAACCGCAGTACCAGTATGTTAAATCCTATGGCGGAAACCATTGTTTCAGGATACCGGTTAATGACGAAAAGACCTTTGAATATCTTTTCGCCGGCGCATGGAGCGAGGGGCTCGACAATAAAAATCGGGAAGCTTTCCAGGATTATGTATTGAAGGCCGCCCAGGAATTCAATAATCCGCTGGACATCGTTGAATACACCATTGAAAAGAAATAGTTATTTCGTCTTTTCAAACCACTATATATGACGACATAATTATTGCTCATGTTTTGAGTGATTAGATCCTGAAACGAGTTCAGGATGACACGTGCACTTCGACAAGCTCAGTGCTCGGTCAGCGGACTCAGAGCCTGTCGAAGAGTCCGCTACATCCTGAACTCGTTTCAGGATCTAATTTTAAATCACGGCACAATATTTTTAAATTCAAAAGAAGCAACTATTCTTTTCCCCTCGCCCGCTTACGGGAGAGGGGGCAGGGGGTGAGGGAAATGAACAGGCGATATTTTTTCATGAGCGCGGCTGCACCCGTCCTGGCAGCATCCGGATGTTCGGTGTTATCCGGAGTGAAGATGAAGACCGGAACTATCTCCCGGAAGAAGCTGGGAAAAACCGGGATCGATGTTTCACAGTTCGGGTTCGGTTCGCACCTGAAACCCGTGCTTATCAAGAATCCGAAGCTCCGTGACCGTATGATCAAAGCAGGATTCGAGCGAGGGATTTCCACATTCGATGTATACGACCACGGCGGGTATAAACAGTTCGAGCCTATGGGCAAAAGTGTGAGGGGATTCCGAAAGGAAGCGGTGATTTCACTCTGCGCGGTAAAATCGAACAAGGAAATGCAGGCTGAGATCGATGAGGCCCTTCAGAAATTTTATACCGATTACATCGACCTGTACCGTACTCAGACGTTGAACGACGAGCGTATCGCCATCCTGGAGAAGAACAGGAAAGCCGGAAAAATCCGTGCTGTCGGAGTTGTGTCCCATGACGCTGTCCAGATGTCCGGGTTTGTGGAGAAATATAAGGATGTTCTTGATTTTGTCATGATCGTTTACAATTTCCACCATAGCATCGGCCGCCCTAAAAAAGGCTCCGGGATGCCGCCGAATGATTACTCCGCCCTCATACCCCGGTGCTCCGCACTGGGACTGGGTATACTCGGCATCAAACCCATGGGCAGCGACGACATGGTCGCCTTTGCCTTGAACAAAGGATATTATAAAAAAGGTCCCTCTCTCAGCCATGCCATGCTGAGGTATGCGTTTGCCAATGACCAGATAGACTGCGTTATGACAGCAATGAATACTTCCGGAGAGCTGGCGTCCAATCTTGAAGCAGCGTACCGGCCGGCGTTCTCCCGCGAAGAAGAAGCGCTCCTGAGGTCGCTGAACCGCGATGCAGATTCCATGCGGGCGGAATACCTTACCCCGAAGTACCGCTGGCTGGAGAGTTGGGCTGCCAGAACGGTATAATTTTTATGCTTCCCCAAGCGCCCTTGCCATTTCGTCCAGGTCATCCTTGAGGAATGCATGAGTGGCCCGATATGGGTCGATGTTCGCGGTGAGGAGCATCTCCTGGCCAAGCACCGAGGCTTCCTGGATAAGACCGTTGGGGGCGACCACAAGCGAGCGGCAATTATTGGCAGGGTGGCACATGTTCGCCGAGACGAACCACACGGTGTTCTCGGCGGCGCGCGCGGTGATGAGCGCCTCGTGTACCGGCAGTTTCCACGACATGCTCGCAAAAAAATGGTTGCACTGCGGATGGAAAACTATCTTCGCGCCACCTTTTGCCAGCATCCGCACATTCTCCGGGTATCGGAATCCCTCGAAACAGATGACAACCCCCATCGGCACGCCTTTGAAAGTGAATGCGGTAGGGCCGCTCTGCGGGAACGCATAAGCCCGGGCGTCCGCCGGGGTAAGCCTCGATTTGTGATGCACCGTGAGAAGTTCACCCTTCTCGTTTACTACTTGGGCGCTGTTGAACGGTTTCCCTCCGGGATTGGGCGTCTCAGTTCCGAAAATCACTCCCATTGCAAGCTCCTTCGCCTTCGCGCAGATGGTCTCAGACGCCCGTTCGAGCGCGTCCTCGTTCACCGGGGAGTCCGGTTCGAGCAGCCCCACGCGGTAGCCGGGGATATGCGTCTCCGGAAAGCAGAGGAGTTCCACTCCCGCTCTCACGGCTTTATCCATATATTCAAGGACTTTGTCAAGGTTTTTTCCGATGTATGGAGTCTGGGGAACTTGTGCGATGCCGATGCGAAGCATTGGGGCCTCCTGAAACGAGTTTTGATATATTCAAGGATATAACATGCTTGCATAGGAAAGAAAGGAAAACGACAGGTCAATGTCAAGACGGAAAGGGTGGATTGGGGAAAATTTACATTCTGACAGGAAGTTTGATGCATTCTTTTACTTGACAATAAGCACTGATTTCAGTATCGTTTTATGCGCGAAATATATTCTCCATACAATTGTTGTGATATCAACCGGTGAATGGGAAGGCGATGTATGGATGAAACGGTTTTATCGTTCCCGCGAAGCGGCAACGGTGATATCGAAGAATGGCGTCCGGATTCTACTTACCACTGAACGATGGACGCATATCACCGAGGGGCACTGCGAACTTGCCGGGATGAGGGAAGAAGTCCTCGATACAATTTCGAATCCATTGAAGATTTTTGCAGGCAATCAGGGAGAACTGATCGCCTTCCGCGAGATCAGGGACGGCAAGTTCCTTGTCGTGCCCTACCGAGAGATGGACCAGGAGGGGTTCATCATCACCGCCTTTCTTACAAGACGAGTCGATTCGCTCGAGAGGAGGATACAGGTATGGCCCCTATAGTAGTTGACGAATATGTTCGGATGATTTCCGCCGTGAAACACTCCCCCAAACAATCTCTTTGGTCTACATACGATCCCGAAGCGGATGTGCTGTATGTAAATTTCAAAAAACCGAGTCACGCCGACAACAGCGAATTGACTGATGACGACATCATAATACG
Organism: Candidatus Latescibacter sp.; assembly: GCA_030692375.1. Classification (NCBI taxonomy): domain Bacteria; kingdom Pseudomonadati; phylum Candidatus Latescibacterota; class Candidatus Latescibacteria (ex Chuvochina et al. 2023); order Candidatus Latescibacterales; family Candidatus Latescibacteraceae; genus Candidatus Latescibacter; species Candidatus Latescibacter sp. The sequence goes on from JAUYCD010000109.1 coordinate 68,030, forward strand.
TTACGAACATGGCGAGGTCATCGGCCTCACCATCATGAACGCCAGCAAACGCCTCCTGGGGGAATGAAGCGGCCTCCGGAAAAGGAGGCTTGTTTGGTTTGAATGTATAACCCACATGTACAATTTCATTCCTTTCCATACCTCCCATACTCCTCGCACAGCCCCGCCATCATTTCGAGCCGGTCCGGATTCACCCGCGGCGCCACACTGCACGCGGTGGAAAGGATGTAGGCGCCCCCCGGCTTTCCCCAGGCCAGACGCCGTATGATGTCCTCTCTCGCCGCGCCAAGGTCTTTCAGGAGCAGGGTATTCACCGAATCGATATTTCCTTTGATGAATACCCGGTTGTCGAGAAATTTTTTCGCTCTGTCAAGCTCGACCGTTCCGAGCGGCGGAGGGTCAAGGGTGTCGATGCCGTCGAGGCCGGTGGCTTCCATGAGGTCCAGGCGGTCGCCGATTGCGCCGCAGGTGTGGGTGTAGCAGGGCACAGAGGGGAATTCGCGCCTGATGCCGTCCCAGCAGGCCTTTTCGAACGGAAGAACATACTCCCCGTACATCTGCCGTGATATGAAACCGCCGCCTGCAAACGCCGAGCTCATAAGGATGGCGTCGACTCCCATCCGGGCCAGCTCCCGGCCGTAATATATGCAGCCTTCCGCGTACCGTCCCAGAATTGCTTTGCTCTTTTCAGGATGCGTAATGAGCGCAACGAGCGCGTTTTCGTAGCCGAGGAGTTCCATGAACTGGGTGAACGGGCTGAAGAATTCACCCTGAATGCTCACTGCCCCGCCGGTCGCTTTCTGCACAAGCTCGATGGTTCGGAATTCGGATTCCGGGAACCACTCCTCAGGCCTGGATGGACTCCGGTATCCCCGTTCGATATCATAGGAGAAATAGGGGTATTTCAGACCGCCGCAGGTATGTGGAGTCTCGTAGAAAAGACGGTCGATTTCCACCTCATCGATGGCGAGCCGTATTCGGTTGTCCTGGACGTATTCTCCCGTGACGGGATGTTTCCGGAAGGTCGCCGCCGAATCGTCCCGCGGGCAGACAGTGTACGAACCGTCTTTCCACCATACCACCTCGGCTTCCGTGCGCTCCTCGATACGCGCGATCTCCCGTGTCCAGTCCTCGGGATGTCCCGGCAGATTGACGAGGATGCCGTCGAACCGGTATCGCCTCTGCAGTGTTACCAGCGCCTCCGTGAATCCTTCCGAGCTGAACCACATGCGTGCGGGGGTCACCGGGGTATTCAGGAGGTAGTGCCCGATGGAAAGCTGGCACATCACCGGCACACGGTCGGGTTTACCCTTGCGCATGGCGATGGCCATGCGTGTTCGTGGGGTGAGGGGAGAATTATTATAGATCATGGAAAGAGTCAAGCAATTTCGTTATTTCAGTCTTTGCATCGGGGATATTGGTTGATACAATTCTCCAAACGATTTCGAGGTCTATGCCGAAATAGGCATGAATGGCAATATTCCTCAGGCCGATCATTTTTTTCCATACTTTCAATGTATTCCCCGATCATGCTCATTGACTCAAGAATATCTTCAATGAACAGCCGGTAATCTCGTTTTGTCATACCATACGCACTTCTTCCAGTATTCTACTCCTCAATTGCCGTTTCAATGCGTTTTTTGTTACTATATCCACCGGCTTTTCGAGTATTTCTTCAAGATAATCCTTCAAATCGAAAAGTTCCCATCCGACCGGTTCCGAAAATTCGACAAGAATATCCACATCACTTCCCCGGGTCTCCTCATTGCGGGCATATGACCCGAAAACACCGATGCACTTCACATGAAAACGTGCAGCGAGGACGTCTTTATGGGTTTTTAGTATGGATTCGATTTCTAGCATTCTCTTATCCTTGATGTAGCGGAATGTAAGTGTAAGTTTTCAATATTTATCTACGACGTTCAATTCTGTCTTGAATTCGGCGCAACCTGATATATGCCGCTAAGATGTCCAACGCTTATAGTATCGCACGAAATGCCTCTGCGGGCAAGGAAAATTTGGCATATCTCACAAGCACCCGGTCGGGTTTCACCCATCCGAAAAAGCTTGGCAATGTCCCGGACAGGCAACGGAAGGTTCCGATAACACTTTCTGCAACGAAGTGTTGCTGTGATAAAAGAGAAATACCTCTGCAATAGGGGAAAGCTTTTTAAATACCGACCGACTGTCAGTTAATTTTTTTTTCACCATTCAAAACCGCTCTCACTTCACAGCTCTTACCCTAAAAACCGCTTGACATATATGTTTACTTTCCCTAATTTACGTATACACTTTAATCATTTGATACAGCGTTCTGTCAAATGTGGGGAAGAATAAAAGACCATGATCCAATCCGTCATATATCGCGTACCCTCTTGTGACAGGGTGCGCTTTTTTATTTGCATAGCAGATGCGCGAAAGGGATGTGCATGATTGTTACATTTCCTGATGGGAGCACAAGGGAATTCCCGGAGAATTCAACTTTTCTCGATGTGGCGAAGTCCATAAGCGAGGGATTTGCCCGCAAGGTTCTCGCCGCCAGGGCGAATGGCGGCCTGTATGATTTGACACGACAGGTTCCGGGCGATGTTTCCGTGACCTTTTTGACTTTTGATGATGAAGAAGGACGCCGGGTGTACTGGCATTCAACCGCCCATGTCATGGCGGCGGCGGTGAAACGGCTGTTCCCGCAGGCGCGGGTTGCCATCGGCCCGTCGATAGATGACGGATTCTACTATGATTTCGATGTGGAGAAACCGTTCACTGAAGAGGACATCCAGAGAATTGAAGCTGAGATGGAAGCGGTGGTGGATGAAAATCCGTCTTTCGTTCGGGTGGATACGACCCGTGAAAAAGCAATGGACCTGTTCCGTGACGAGGGCGAAACCTACAAGATGGAGATCGCCTCCGAGCTTGGGGATGGGGTGCCAGTGAGCCTGTATCGGCTGGGACAGTTCACCGACCTTTGCCGTGGCCCTCATATTCCCGCAGCCGGAATGATCAAGGCATTCAATATCCTGAACACCGCGGGCGCCTACTGGCGGGGAGACGAGAGAAACCGTATGCTCCAGCGTATCTACGGCGTTTCGTTCCCGGATAAAAAGATGCTTTCCGAACGGCTCGTCTGGCTGGAGGAGGTAAAGAAGCGCGACCACCGTGTTCTCGGCGCCAAACTCGACCTGTTCAGTGTGGACGATGAAATCGGCCCGGGGCTGATTCTCTGGCACCCGAACGGCGCATTGATCCGTGATATTATCGAGGATTACTGGCGCAGCGAACACCGGAAACGGGGATACCATCTCGTATTTACCCCTCACATAGCTTCGGAGCGGACTTACCGTCGCTCCGGGCATCTGGAGAATTACGCCGGAAACATGTATTCACCGATGGATGTCGATGGCACTCCCTACTATGTGAAACCCATGAACTGTCCCGGGCATATCAAAATCTTCAAATCGCGGATGCGGTCATACCGGGAGCTTCCCCTGCGCCTCTGCGAGCTGGGAACGGTTTACCGGTATGAGCGTTCGGGAGTATTGCACGGCCTTCTGCGCGTCCGTGGATTTACCCAGGATGATTCGCATATTTTCTGTACTCCGGAGCAGGTGGTGGATGAAGTCAGGGGAGTTCTGAATTTTGTTGTTGAAATACTGCAAATATTTGGTTATGATTATACTGCATATCTTTCGACTCGACCTGAAAAATCCCTGGGAGACGATGATTCCTGGAATAATGCTATTGCTGCTCTGAAAAAAGCCCTTGAACAAAACAATGCGAAGTATATCATCGATCCGGGCGAGGGTGTATTCTACGGCCCCAAAATTGATATCAAGCTCAGGGATGTTCTCGGCAGGATGTGGCAGGGACCGACCATTCAGGTTGATTTTAACCTCGCCGATCGTTTCGACATAAATTATGTGGGGAATGATGGTCTGGAACACCGAGTGGTGATGATCCATCGGGTGGTTCTCGGTTCCATGGAACGCTTTGTTGGCGGGCTGATCGAGCATTTCGGCGGCGCATTTCCTATTTGGATTTCGCCGGTTCAGGTCAGTATCATGCCGATAACCGATGCCCAGCACGATTATGCCGCAGCTTTGGCGGAGCGGATGAGGGCGGCGGGAATAAGGGTCGAATTAGACCGGCGAAACGAGAAGGTAAATCGGAAGATTCGCGATGCCGAGGAAATGAAGATTCCTTACATGCTGGTGATCGGACAAAAGGAAGTGAATGCCGGAACGGTATCGGTGCGTAAGCGCGGGAAGAGTGATATCGGCGTACTACCGGAAGAAGAGATCATAACCCGTATTCGCAGGGAAAACGACGAAAAGTCACGGGATTGATAAACACTATAGAGGAGGGTTTCCCTATCAACGAGAAAAAAGTCCGAGTAAATGAACAGATTCAAATCTCACCTATACGGTTGATTGACGGAGAGGGAAAACAGGTGGGCATCGTTCCCATTGAAGAAGCCTTGCGGCTGGCAGATCAGGCGCACCTTGATCTGGTTGAGGTTTCGCCGACCGCCAAACCTCCGGTATGCCGTATCATGGACTATGGCAAGTTCAAGTATGAGATATCGAAGAAGGTAAGAACTGCCCGTAAACATCGTCATGTCATCCATGTCAAGGAAATTAAGCTGCGTTCGGAGATTTCAGAGCATGATTTCAATTTCAAGATGAAACATGCTGAAGAGTTCTTGCAGCGAGGGGACAAGGTAAAATTTACTCTCGTGTTCCGTGGTCGCGAGGCTTTGCATCGAGATATAGGGGAAGGCGTTCTGAAGAAGGTTACCCAGGCCCTTGAGGAAAAAGCGGTAATAGAATCCGGTATACGATCCGAGGGCCGTAATCTCATGATGATTGTGGCCCCGAAGTAAGACATAAAAAAAATGTATTTTGTGACAAAAAAGGCCTTTTGGGATTGATTCCCAGGCCTTTTTGTATTATTTTATAATGTTCTATTAACGGAAACTCGAAAAATACGGTGCCCTGAAGCAGTATCGGACATTGATTTTACTGATTACACCAGTCTATATAGAGTGAAAGGATTTTTCAATGCCCAAGATGAAATCTGTTAAATCAGCGGTGAAACGTTTCAGGCTGACTGCAGGCGGCCGGGTAAAACGCGGCAAGGCTTATGCCAGTCATCTTCTGAAACAGAAATCCACCAAGAGGAAGCGGAATTACCGTCGCCCCGCTTTCCTTACATCAGCAGATGAAAAGCGTATCAAGGATATGATCCTGTAAAGGAAGGAAAAATAGATGCCAAGAGTATCTTCCAGTGTGGCTTCCAAAAAAAGGAAGAACAAAGTATTAAAAATGGCCAAAGGTTTCCGGGGGGGGCGCTCCAAACTTTTCAGGACCGCTCAGGAGACCCTGGATCGCGCCCTGGTTTATTCCTACCGGGGGAGAAAAGAGCGCAAGAGAGATTTTCGCAGCCTCTGGATAGCGAGGATCAACGCCGCCGCCAAACTGAACGGGGTATCCTATTCTGTTTTGGTCGATGCCCTCTCCAAGAGTGATATCAGGCTGAACCGCAAGATGCTTGCCGATCTGGCAGTAAGAGACAGCGCAGCCTTCAAGGCAATTTTAGACATGGCTATGGCTGTCAGCTAAGCCTGATGAGTGAACCATTCCTTTTGAAAAGTCAGTGCAAGTAAAGGCCCTCTTTCCACTTGGGTGAGTTTTTGGGGAAGAGGGCCTTGTCGATATATGGCATAAGGTTTTTCTTGACAAGCTTAACATAATACCTTAAAATGTATAACGTAAAAGAGAAGAAGAAAGAATAGTGGCAGAAATCGATTCTTTCTTTGCAAAGTGGTTATCAGATAGCGGTATGAGATAATGGAAGCAAGCGACCGTTTGGAACGTTCTGTTTTACAGATAATTGAAGCATACCGACAGCTCAAGGAAGATAGGGACAGCCTTAAGAGAAAGGTGGAAACGGCGGACGGAGAACTCCGAAAGGCGAGGGAAACCATACTGAATCTCCAGCTTACCATAGAGAAATATAAGCAGACGGAACACGGTTTCCGCGATTTTACTGCCAGGAAGCATGAAATTAAGGAACACATAGAAGCGATTATTCAAAGAATAGATGCATTTGAAGCACGGAATACCATTGATGTGATCACGAACGTTTGAGACAAAAGCTCTTCAAAGTAGTCCGGTATGAACGAATCATATAAAACCACATTAATAAAGATCATGGGGGAGGAATACCCCATCAAAAGCGATGCCGATTCAGAATACATGCAGAATCTTGCACGGTATGTTGAGGAAAAAATTTTGAGTATATCCTCCAAGATCAAACTTCCTCCTCATCTTAAACCCGAAATTCTGGCGGCGCTTGTCATAGCGGATGAATATTTCAGCGAGAAACAGAAAAACGCTGAAGTAGATCGAAAATTAAATAAATTAATGTTGGTTCTCGAGGAAAACTTTTGATAAAGAGCTTTAAGGCTGATTGAGAAATCGATTTTGTTTTTGATTTTTATTTACCTTAGCCACCGTTCGTGATTCACTGAGTTCTGTGAGAACTTTTGTTGAACCATACGGTGGATTTTTTTGTCTGGATGATACAATGAGGTTTCAGGGGGAGATATCATGAGTATAACAGTGATTATTATCGTTGTCTTTGTTTCTCTGGTAGTGGGGCTGGGAGTATTTATCCTGGGATGGATTGCAGCGAACAAGGTCAATCATGCGAAAATGAACAACGCGGAAGCCTATGCCAAAAAGATTACCGAAGATGCAGCGCGTGAATCGGAAAACATCAAAAAAGCCGCTGTTCTTGATGCAAAGGATGAATGGTATAAGGAGCGGACGCGCTTCGAGAAGGAAACCCGCGATACCCGTCAGGAAATCGAAAAGCTGGAACAGCTCCTCCACGACCGTGAGCGGAAGCTGGATAAGAAGGTAGATATTCTCAATGCCAAGGAACGTAATATTATTATAAAGGAGCGGGAAATCGCCGCCAAAGAAAAGTCGCTGCGGGTGAAAACCGAGCAGTTGAATCAGCTTTTCGTGGAACAGAATGAGAAGCTGGAGCATATTTCCGGAATGACAGCCGATGAGGCAAAAGAGCTTCTCATGGCCAATCTGGAAAAAGAGGTGAAAATCCAGGCCGCCAGACTGGCCAAGGATATCCGCGACCAGGCCATCCGCGACGCCGAGAAGGAAGCCAAGGAGATCGTGATACGTTCCATCCAGCGGTGTGCGGCAGAGCATACCGTCGAATCTTCCGTTTCCGTGGTTCCCCTGCCGAACGATGAAATGAAAGGCCGTATCATAGGCCGTGAAGGCCGCAACATACGGTCATTTGAAACGGCCACCGGTGTGGATGTCATCGTGGATGACACCCCGGAAGCCGTCATTCTCTGCGGTTTTGACCGAATACGCCGTGAAATCGCAAAAAAGTCACTGGAGAAACTGGTAGCCGATGGCCGTATTCACCCCTCACGGATCGAGGAAGTTGTGGAAAAGTCGAGAGCCGAGGTGGAGGCTTCCTTTATTGAGCTTGGAGAGAACGCCGCATTGGAATGCAAGGTGTACAATCTCCATCCCAAGCTCATCGAGCTTCTCGGTCGTTTGAACTATCGGTCCAGCTATGGCCAGAATGTTCTTCAGCATTCCATCGAGGTTTCCATTTTTGCCGGTCTCATGGCCACCGAGGTCGGTCTTGATGTGCAGACGGCCCGGAGAGCAGGGCTTCTCCACGATATCGGAAAGGCTCTCGATCATGATATGGAGGGCACCCATACGGAAATAGGTCTGATGCTGGCGAGGAAGTATAACGAGAACGAGTTCATTCAGGATGCCATTGCCTCTCTCCACGAAGATCAGGAAGCGGCCTACCTTCTATCCGCTATTGTTCAAGCGGCCGACACCATTTCCTGCGCCCGTCCGGGCGCGCGGCGGGAAGACCTGGAATCATACGTCAAGCGCCTGGAACGCCTGGAAGAGCTTGCGGATTCTTTCAACGGTGTGGAAAAGACGTATGCCATTCAGGCCGGCCGTGAAATCCGCGTTATGGTCAACACCGATATTGTCGATGATGCCCAGGCCAATCAGCTTGCCTATGACATTGCGGAAAAAATCGAGAAAGACCTTGATTATCCGGGCCAGATCAAAGTAATTGTCATACGGGAAATGCGTTCGGTTCAATATGCCAGGTAGGAGGACAAGTGAAGATACTTTTTGTCGGTGATATTTTTGGCCAGCCGGGGAAACATGCCGCCTCACGGTTCATTCCTCAGTTTGTTCGTGAAAGAAATATTGATTTCTGCGTTGTAAATGGGGAAAATGCCGCAGGAGGTTTCGGGTTGACCATGAACATCGCCGACAAACTTTTCGCCTTCGGGGTAAATGTGATCACCTCCGGGAATCATATCTTTGACCGTCAGGAAGCCTACGATTTTCTCCCCCAGTCAACCGCCATTCTCCGTCCCGCCAATTATCCTCCCAGCGTCCCGGGCCGGGGGTACACAATAGTAAAAGCAAAGAACGGAATGAAGGTTGGCGTATTGAATCTCCAGGGGAGGATTTTCATGGCGCCTATCGACGATCCGTTCCGGGTGGCTGACGATATAATTGACCGCCTCTCTGAGGAAACCCGTATTATCCTCGTGGATATTCATGCCGAGGCGACCTCCGAGAAAATGGCGCTCGGCTGGTATCTGGACGGTCGGGTTACCGCAGTAATCGGTACCCATACCCATGTCATGACCGCAGACGAACGGATTTTGCCCAAGGGCACTGCTTTCATCACCGATGTGGGGATGACCGGTCCGCATGATTCAGTGATCGGGGTAAGGATCGAGCAGTCTCTCCAAAAGCTCATGAAACAGGTTCCCGTACGTTTTTCTCCCGCCGAAAAGGGAATCAAATTCTCGGCGGTGATTATCGAGATCAATGATTCCACCGGCAAGGCGTTGGCAATCGAGCGCGTGTTTGAAGATGATGTGGAATGAACCCGAAATGTCCGGTGATGAGAGAAGGCCGACCGGCCGCCTGACAGTCACCGAATTGACCAGGCATCTCAAGGAACTGATCGAGGCAAATTTCCCCGTCGTGGCGGTCGAGGGCGAGCTTTCCAACTATGTTCACCATACTTCAGGCCATCGCTATTTCACCCTTAAGGATGATCTCAGCCAGCTTCGCTGTGTCATGTTCAAATGGCAGGGTGAGCGAATCGATTTCAAGCCCGAGGAGGGGATGAAACTCCTCGCGGTCGGGAATCTCACTGTTTATGAACGCAGCGGGCAGTATCAGCTCAATGTATTCCGCTTGCAGCCGCTGGGGCGCGGCGAACTCCTGCTCCAACTTGAAGATCTGAAAAAGAAACTGGCCGCCGAAGGGCTTTTTGAACGCAAACACCCGATTCCGCTTTATCCTTCTACTATCGGTGTTGTAACTTCGCCGACCGGCGCTGCTGTCCGCGACATTATCAGTGTGCTTACCCGCCGGGCGCCCCATGTACGGATCATTCTTCGGCCGGCCCAGGTGCAGGGCGTCGGCGCATCGGTCGATATTGCCCAGGCTGTGCAGGAACTCAACCTCTATAGCGATGCGGATGTAATCATTATCGGCAGGGGAGGGGGGTCGATCGAGGATTTATGGTGTTTCAACGAGGAAGTCGTCGTTCGCGCAATCGCCGGTTCCAGGATACCGACCATCTCGGCGGTTGGGCATGAAACCGATATCACCCTGGCGGATTTCGCCGCCGATCT
>JAUYCD010000110.1 GCA_030692375.1 Candidatus Latescibacter sp.
GTTACATTTTGTTTTTTAGTCGTTTAAGTCCCCCCTTGGGGGATTTAGGGGGCTGTAGTTTTGACGCTTACAAAAAGAAAATCCTTTTTTATGAATAATCCGGGTTAGCAAAAATGCAAAGAAAGTCTGAACCATGATTCATGGGATTTAAGGATTATCCTGATAGAAAGAAGCTTGAACAATGATTATTGGATTCAAGAATGTCCGCAATGAGGTATTTTAAAAAAAAATCAAACAAATCAGAGAATCACGCAAATCATGGTTCAGACAATCTTTCTCTTTGGACTGTCTTTTAATCTTTTCATCATCTTTTATCACAAGCATCACACGAATCATGGTTCAGACAATTTTTCTTTTGGGCTTTATTTTTACATTCTTCCCATAAACAGCGCAATGACAAAGAGGACCAGCGCCGCCGCCATCGCGATGGGGAGGCTCTTCTTGATGCTCTTGCCCCGTGAATAGATGCCGATGGCCGCCGGGATGGTGCTTCCGCCCAAAAGACCGACGGCAAAAATGATGCCGAATGTGCTCCCGTAAAGACTGGGATCCATCTTGGAAAAGGTTACCCCGACAATGGTGGGGAAAAGCGGCCCGAAAGCCAATCCGGTAATTACCACCGACAGCACCGCAACAGACTTGGAACCGGTGGCAATCATGAGGCCGATGGAGACTGCGGCGACAACCGCGAGAACAGCGATGACCATGACGCCGTTGGCTGGTGTTACAAATTGTGAAGTTACCAGACGGGCGACCATAAGCCCGATCCAGAACGAGGACAGAACCATGCTTGCCCCTTTGGCGTCAAAACCCTCGTCTGTGGCATAGGTGGTGATCCATCCACCCATGGAAACCTCCAGGCCGATGTAGCAGAAAAGGGCAAGAGCGGCGATGATGACAGCAGGATTTGCAAGAAGCCCGAATGCATTGCCTACCGCACCGGCCAGGGTGAGACCGGACTTCTGGACTGCCGGATAGGAGGCCAGAATCGCCAGGACAACCGGAGCGAGGAGAACGAAGGCGATAATGGTGCCGGTGGGTTTGTATCCCAGGCGGTTGAGGAGCATTCCTACCAGGAAGGGGGTGATGAATGCGCCGATCCCGAAAAACACATTCCCGAAATTCGATGCGGCGGCGGGATTGCCGGGGAAAAGCACCATGGGGATGAGGGTGTTCCCCAGGTTAAGGCACATAGCCCCGATGCCGAGCAGAATGCAGGAAAACACCGCCATGCCGTAGGATTTCGAGGAAACCAGCATGAACACCGCGACGAATCCCACGAGAAAGCCCATGATCGCGATGGGCTTGTAGCCGAATGTATCGACCAGCGGGCCGAATGCCAGCACCACGAAAATGCTGGTGAACATCAGCGCTGAGAATAGTTTGCCAAACCGGGCGTCATCGATGTTCAATTCCCTGACCAGGTGAAGTTTAAATGCGCCGAGCACGGAAAACGCTATTCCCAGCCCGAAAACGCTCATAAGCGCAACAGATTGAATCATAACATCTCCTTTTTAGCTGACAGCGTTCAGCTTACGAAAGACCACGTTTTGACATCTCAAAATAAGTATTGAAAACCTATATTCCGAGTATCTTGCGGTTCATGGCTTCATCGGCGCCGGTTCCGGCGAAATCGTCGAACGCTTTTTCCGTGGTGCGGATGATATTACTGATGATGAATTCGGCCCCTTCACGGGCGCCATCCTCCGGGTGTTTCAGAGCGCACTCCCACTCGAGAACCGCCCATCCCGGATAATCATACTGGGCCAACTTGCTGAATATGCCCAGAAAATCCACCTGGCCGTCGCCCAAAGAGCGGAAACGCCCCGGACGGTCGATCCAGGACTGGTAGCCGCCATACACGCCCGACCGTCCGGTGGGGTTGAACTCTGCGTCTTTCACATGGAAAGCCTTGATGAATTCATGGTAAATGTCAATGTAGGCCAGGTAATCGAGCTGCTGGAGAACGAAATGGCTCGGGTCATAGAGCAGGCAGGCGCGGGGATGATTGCAGGCCGCCTCGCGGAACCGCTCGAATGTGACCCCGTCGTGAAGGTCCTCGCCCGGGTGAATTTCATAGCACACATCAACACCGGCTTCATCAAAGGCATTCAGGATGGGAGTCCAGCGCCTGGCGAGCTCTTTGAAACCGGTCTCCACCAGTCCCGCGGGACGCTGCGGCCAGGGATACATGGTGTGCCAGAGGAGGGCGCCCGAAAACGTGGCATGAGCGGAAAGTCCCAGGTTACGGCTTGCTTTGGCGGCGTATTTGAGTTGGCTGACCGCCCATTCGGTTCGTGCTTTGGGATTGCCGTGAACCTCCGCCGGTGCGAATCCATCGAACTGTGTATCGTAAGCCGGATGCACCGCCACCAGCTGCCCCTGGAGATGGGAAGAAAGCTCGGTAATCTCCAGCCCCAGATTTTTCAGCTTTCCCTTCAGATCATCGGCGTAGGTTTTGCTCTCCGCTGCGAGCTTCAGGTCAATGCACCGCGCATCCCACGATGGCAACTGCACGCCGACAAAGCCGAGGCTTGCCGCCCACCGGCCGATGTTTTCCAGAGTATCGAAGGGAGGCTTGTCCCCCATGAACTGGGCGAGGAATATTCCGGGACCTTTTATTGTTCTCATGGCGCGCTCCTTGTTAAAAGATTAGGCACAAAGGCACAGAGTTAAAAAACGGTTTCATCGTTCCCGCGAAACGGCAACAAGTTCGGCATGACTCGTATCATTCTGAACTTGTTTCAGTATCTAAACACTCAAAACATGCGCAATTATTTATGTCGTCATGTATAATGCATCATGGTAATCCTTGAATCCTATAAATCAAGGTTCAGATTTTCCTCATGAACTTTGCGAGAGATAATTTTTTCTTCTGGCTCCTGACTCCTGGCTCCTGACTCCTGTCTTCTTTCTTTTATTCCTTGAGCTTCATCCATTTCCTGTCGCTGCGAGAGGCTTCCACAACGGTTTCGATGAACGCCATCCCCCGAACGCCGTCCCTGACTGTCGGAAAATCCAGGTATTCAGGTTTCGGCTCTACGCCCTCAATGCTGGATTTCAGCGCCAGAATAAAATTACGGTAGATATTGGCGAACGCCTCGATAAATCCTTCCGGATGTCCGCCAGGCAGGCGGGTGTTGAATTTCGCACGGTCTGAAAGGTAACCGGCGGAAGCGCGGTAAATTTCCATCGGGCGGTCCATCCATTTGACAATAAGGGTGTTCGGCTCCTGCTGCGCCCATTCAAGACCGCCTTTTTCACCGTAGACGCGGATGCGGAGGGCATTCTCCTCCCCCACGCTGATCTGGCTGGCGTAGAGGATCCCCCGCGCGCCATTTTTGAATCGGAGAAGGACATTGCCGTCGTCATCGAGCGGGCGGCCTTCCACAAAGGTGGTGAGGTCGGCGCATAGCTCGCTGATCTTAAGCCCGGTGATGTACTCGGCAAGGTTCTCGGCGTGGGTGCCGATATCGCCCATGCAGCCGGCGATTCCGGAGCGTGATGGATCGGTGCGCCAGGTGGCCTGCTTCTGGCCGGTGGCCTCAAGCTGGGTTGCGAGCCAGCCCTGAGGATATTCCACTACGATCTTGCGTATTTTCCCCAGTTTTCCGGCGGCGACCATGGCGCGCGCTTCCTTCACCAGGGGATAACCGGTGTAGTTGTGGGTCAGCGCGAAAAGGAGGCCTGTTTTCTCCACGACAGCTTCCAGTTTTTTGGCCTCATCGAGGCTGAACGTCATAGGCTTGTCGCAGACCACCGGGAACCCGTTTTCCAGCGCCATCTTCGCCGGCTGGAAGTGCATATTGTTCGGGGTGACGATGGAGACGAAATCCATACGGTCGCCCGCCGGGCGCTCCTTTTCACGGAGGATCATCTCTGCAAAAGTACCGTATACCCTTTCCCGCGGCAGATAAAGCGCCTCGCCGGATGCGTGCGAGCGTTCGGGAGTGCTCGAAAACGCTCCGCACACAAGCTCGCATTCGCCGTCCAGAGCGGCAGCCATGCGGTGCACCGCGCCGATGAATGCGCCTATGCCGCCGCCGATCATGCCATAGCGAAGTTTTCGGTTCATTAGGTTCACTCCTTTCCACATCCTTGAAAGTCAAACCCCGCGTACCGTAGTTTTTCAAGTACAAAGTCTCTAACTTTTTCGGCTTGCTTTACTGCTTCAAGTGTTTCATCAAGAGAGGGCATATAAAAATCGTCGGGATAGCGCAATTCAGTTGCGTAGAGAGTGAGACTGTCAACAGCGGGGGTGTCAATTTCCGAAAAAGAAACGTCTAAATCCCTGCATTCCCTTAAAATGCGGCCGATATTATGCGTCTTTTCAATTTCTTTTCCATAAAACACCAAATATCCTTTCAGATATTTTTCCACGCACTGCTGCATATGGAAACAGATAGTATCTGTGGCAGGATTATCTGATAGTATCTCATCTTTGCCTATCTTCAAATCGTTATCAGCTTTTTTAAACCATAACAGAGCTGTTTCTGACTGAAACTTCATACGGATACCCCGTGTTTAAAAGCATAATATGTCACTTTTCCGGTATCAAATTTGTCCTTTTCAAAATCAGGCTCGCTCTTGATCAGGATATCGGCATCGATCCTTTGTCCCACCAGTTTCCTGTTAATATTCAGCCAGATATCCGTCTTTTTCTTTCGTTCCAGAGTATCCTTAGAGACCACGATGAAATCCCAGTCGCTTTCGGGACGTGCATCTCCGCGGGTGCGGCTTCCGAAGAAAATTATTTTATGTATTTCAATTCCGCGGGCGGCGAATTCATCGCGAATCACACCCACAACAAAATCTCTGATAGCTGTTTCGGTCATAGTTTTCCTATATCACATGATAGAAAAGAAATGCAATGTTACGTATAAAACATCTCTTCCCGTAATATTCATTACATCTACACTTTCCCGGATATCATTCACTTCGGGATAGATACCGATCTTTCCCATCGAAGCTATCGGTTCATCGTGCCTGTTCCGAAAAGGTCCGGTCTTTTTTACTTTGGCACTTTGGCACTCAGGCACTTCGGCACCCAGGCACTTTTTTTTACACATGCCACGGGCTCCGCATCGCCCTGTCTATCATGCGTTCAGCCTCCGGGTCGCCGACTATCTGCTCTCTGGCAGGGTTAAATTTGATCTTACGGCCAAGCTGCATGGAGATATTTCCCAGGTGTGCTACCGAAACGGCTCGCTGAGCGTGCTCTATGGGCGCAATGGTCTCCTTCCGGGAGCGGACGCAGTCGATGAAGTTCGCATAATGGTTATTTGACCGGTAAAGGTGCGTTTCGTTCGTATCGATTATTGAAGTTATTACATTTTCCGGCTGAGAGGCGATTTCACCCCCGCGGGCGACCCAGAGCCAGCCCTTGTCGCCTACGAATTTCACTCCGTTGCGGAGCGGCTTGCCGTCCACTTCCGCCTTGTCGTTCATGACGATCATGGTGAAGCCCACGGCGTACCGGCACTGGAAGTGATAGCTTGTCGATGCGTTCCAGAGACCTTCGCGGGGAAATTCACCCTTGCCCTCGACCTCGACAGGACCGGTGTGCTCTGTTCCCATGCCCCAGTTGGCGATGTCCACGTGGTGGGCGGCCCAGTCGCTGAGCTGCCCGCCTGAGTAATCGAGGATCCAGCGGAAATTCCAGTGGCAGCGTTTCTCGGTATAGGGCGCCCAGGGGGCGGGACCGAGCCAGAAATTGTAATCAAATCCTTCAGGAACCGGCATCTCCGGCGCGGGCTCATTAAGCGGGCTCCCGGTGGGCAGGCCGACATACACGGTGTGCACCTTCCCGATGCGGCCGTTGCGCACGAGCTCGCAGGCGTCATGGAAATTCTTTTCCGAACGCTGCCAGCTCCCGGTCTGCCAGATGACTTTGTTGCGGGCCACGGCGTCGCACATGGCCCTGCCCTGGGGAATAGTTAGCGCGAGAGGTTTTTCAGCGTAGAGGTCCTTTCCGGCGTTTGCTGCGGTGATGGCGGGAATGGAATGCCAGTGATCCGGCACTGCTATGGAGATGAAGTCGATGTCCTTCCTCCCGATGATCTCACGGAAATCGTGGATAAGGTCGCAGCCCTTGTATGTCCCGGACGGAGATTTTTGAGCGTAGGCATCTTCGACCGTTTTCTTCCCCACCTCAGCCCGCTTCTGGTCCAGATCGCAGATCGCCAGCACCTGGACATCCTCACGTTTGAGGAACTCCTTCATGTTCGTGGTGCCCATGTTCCCGACGCCGATCTGGCCCATGGTGAGCCGATTCGAGGGAGCGTTCTGCCCGAATATGGTCGAGGGCACAATCATGGGCGCGCCGATTGCTGCTACGGCCATGCCCTTTACAAAATCGCGGCGTTTTATCTTTCTGGTGTCCATTTTATTCTCCTGTGGGATTATCTGCTGTCGGCAGCTTGGAGAACCGTGAGGTCCTTAAGCGCGGTCTCCGCGGTCTTTCGCACTATGGGAAAGGCGCTGGACTTCGCCTCGATGAGTATGGCCTTTGCTTTCGAGCCGCCGATTTTACCGATGGCGGAAACCGCTGCGGCGGCGAGTTCCTCGTTCTCCCCTCCGGCGATTCGGTTCAGAGCGGAAATACTATCCTTATCCTTACGGGCGCCGAGCGAATTGATAAAACCGATGAAAAACAGTTGCTTTTCAGCGGGGAAACCCCCCGATTTGAGCGCTTTTTCCAACGGAGCGCGTAATGCCTGAGCCGCCTTTTTATCGGGGTTCCGTTCCAGTGCATACCTCGCCATATCCCCGTACTTGGGGTCGCTTTCCAGCAGCTTCGTCAGCGCGGGGATGGATTCCTTCGTCCCCAGGAGCCATAGCTGACGGCAGATGAAATCCCTGCACTCATCGGTGGCTTCCGGCATCCCGAGTACCTGCGCGAACTGCCGCTCCAGATCGAGCCGCCCTCTGCCGGTTGACGAACGCGCCATATCCTGCACTGCGGTGAGCGGTTCGCGGCTGTCGCCGAACCTGTACTGTAAGATTTTCTGAAGCTCCGGCGCCAATATCGCCGCCTGCGCAGGGGCGACAATTCCCGCGGCAAAGGCTGCCGTCATCGCGGCGATCGAAACTGTTTCCTGCTTTCCACCCATGGTAAACTCCCTTTTAAAAAGTAGTTATCAATATATATGGCGACTTTTATTATTGCATTCAATTTCAAAATAGATGCCGAAACAAGTTCGGCATGACACGTGTCATCCTGAACTCGTTTCAGGATCTAAATACTAAAAAATTCGCATTTATTTATGTCGTCATGAATAATACCGCCGGTTCAATACTTCCGCACACTCACCCGAACGGCGGCGGGGAAATCTGCCGGGATTGCGGTATGCCTGACCTTCCCGGTGGCGGCCCACTCGGTTCCGCGGAGCAGGGTGGTTATAAACCCGACACAGCTCATGGAAGAGCCGTCATGGCCGAGCGCTGTATGGAAAACCCGCCCTTTCCCGTAGCGGATGGTCATCAGCATCGGTTCGTCCTCTCCTGTGCCCCCGGTAGAAGTATCTGAAAACGCGGTGGCCAGCACGGTCAGGTTCTCGGCGGGGCCGCGAAGACGGTCGTAGAGCTCGTCTTTGGCATGCATCCATTCACTGGGCAGCCCTTTGGTTATCGGGTGGTTCGAATCGCGGAAGGTAATCTTGTACTCATGCTGTTTGCCGTGAGAGCCGCCCCGCCCCGTGGTATTATCCCGGACGAATTTACCGTTCCGGAAACGGATATACGGCCCGGCCTTCTCGTCACGGTTTCCCCAGCCGCCCAGGCCGATCATTTTGTTGTATTCCGGCCATTCCGGAAAGGAATTGTCAGCGGCATGAACAATCACAAGACCGCCTCCGTTGTTCATGTATTTAACCAGGGCATCCTGTGTTTTTTTGGGCCAGGGATCGCCATTATAATTCAAAAGCGCCACCGGATAGGCAGCAAAATCAGGATTGAAGCTGCTCATGTCAGCTTTTGCAGGGGACGAGGTAGCTACATCGACTGTGAAAAATCCGGAATCTTCCAGTATCCATTTCATCACCGGGGTGGTCGATTTCCAATCATGGTTGTTCTGGCCGTCTATGATCAGCACTTTGAGAGGAGGGGATTGAGCCGCGCACGCTCCGGCAAATCCAAAGGCGGCAGTACATCCGGCGAGAAGAAAAGGAATAGTGAGATGAACAAGGGGAGTTTTCATTACGTTCTCCTTTTTTTAAAAAAGCAGAATATTGCTGTTTATAATATGACCGGAAGGGATAAATGGCAAATGGAAAAACAGGCCGGGGGGGAAAAAAAGGGATTCTATGAAAATAATCCCCCCTTGCCCTATACAGTGACAAAGTAAAAAAAGAAAAGGCACAAAAGCAAAGAGGGTCAAAGGAAAGAAGAAAACCTAAAGTTCAAAGACCAAAGAGAAAGATGGTTTAACTTTATTTCTTTGCTTTCAGCGCCTTAAGGGTTCTTCCGGCCTCGATCCGCACCTCATAATTGCCGCTGGAATCCTTGTGGGCGTCGTGCTTTTCCAGGTATTCGAGAGGGGCAACAACTGAAGAATCACCGAAATATGCCAGGGCGCTTACTGAGTAAATACGCACATTCACACTGGAGTCTTTGAGATTGACGGCCAGAAGGTCTTTTATACGGGTGCGGTACTGGGGAGAGAAAAAAGCACCCGTTTTATCGAGCTGGAACATCTTGCCCAGGGTCAGAGCTGTTCTTCCCCGGGCATCCGGACTGGTACTCTTGAGGGAATCGGCCAGCTCGGGGACAATTGCCGACCCCATTAACAGAAATCCCTGGGGAACGTAAGGGATTCCGCCGCCTTTGACCGAGCTCATGACATTGAGAAAAAGCGGTTTGGCGCTGACATCTCCGGTCAGGCTGAGAATTTTCAGAATATCCATGAGGTTCCAGCGCTGGTCTTCCGGGATGCCTAGCTCGTTCCATGCGCATTCGATGAGGGGGGCAACCGCAGGTTTCAGACTTTCCTTGCCATTAGCCTGGTACATCTTCGACAGCTTGGCCAGAATTTCGGCCGCTGCGTCGTGATCTCCGCTTTTCAGCTTCTTGGCGTCGGCGGAAGTGAATGCCTGAGCGCCGCCGCTTTTGGCGGGGGCGGCAAATCCGGCTGACGATGCGCTGAAAAGAAAACATGCCAGGAAAATACCTGTGATCGATACACTGTACAGCAGATTTTTTCGCATGCTCATACTGCTCTCCTTGAAATGAAACATATAAATACAAGAGCTTGTTCGAATGTAACTGATACCTTATAATCTTTCATCCAGAGATGTCGAAATATAACCAAAAATATCGCAGTAAAGTGAGCCAATTGCAAAAGTCGTTTTATATGTAAAAAAGAAGGCAAGTTGTTAACTACAGCCCCCTATCCCTCTATCCCTTTCCCCCTGAATGTGGCAAGGGAAGTCATTGCCCCACAGTCGCTTCCTGCCCCCTCCGGGGGAAGGATGTCCGAAGGACACGGGGTCCCCGCTCTTACGAAGTACGTGCGGGGTGGATTGAAGGGGGCTGCTTCCAACAATCTCGACTTTTGCAATTAGCTCGTAACAAAGATTCTCTGAACCATGATCCATGATTCCATATTCATCTGCTTTTTTTATTCATCATGGCCAGCGACTTCTTGATCTCGGGGATCAGGACCGAGAGAACGAGACGTTCGAAATAGTTTATCATCGTGGCGGAAAAGAGCAGACCGACGATAACCCAGCGATACGGGTCGTAGGTGATTTTCTCTTCATTCAGCATTGACAGGTGCTCCGGATTTGGATGTATATGAATGGTTTGTGATTGGGAGTTATGTTTTATGATCCCTTGAAACAAGGAAATAAATGAACAGGAATCCCAGCGGATGCAGAATCCCCATCAGGATGAAAATGGGCACGTATCCCAGATAGGACACGATATAGCCCACCGCAACAGTGGAGAGGAACAGGCCGCCCACTCCCCCGGTGAACGTGGAGAGTCCCATAATCGAGCCGACCGCTCTGGTGGGGAATTGATCGGCGATCAGGGCGAACAGGTTGGCGGCCCAGCTTGAGTGCGCCCCGCAGGCCAGGCTTACCAGGAGAACCACCCCCCATACATCGGGAACTGCCACCGCCAGCGCGGAGAAGGGCATGCACATGACGGAAATGAACATGACGAGCTTGCGCGCCCCGATCTCCGGCCAGCCGCGATGTATGAGATACCCGGAAAACCAGCCGCCGAGGTTTCCCAAAAGGATTGCCAGAATGTAGATAAGCGGAACCGCCACCGCGATTTCCCTGATATTGAGTCCGCGCTGGGAATTGAGATAATTGGGCAGCCAGAAGATGTAAAACCACCAGACCGCATCGGTTAAAAACCGGGCCAGCATGATGCCCCAGCTTTTCCGGAGCCGGAGAAGGTCGCGCCAGGGCATGGATTTCGCGGCAGTCTTTCCCGGATGAGATATATCTTCGGGTGATTGAGGAGGATTTCGGAAAAAAAATGGCCAGAACGCCGCGAAGAGAAATCCGCTCAATCCCATGGCCAGAAAAGCCCAGCGCCATCCAAGGTACAGGGTGAAAAACGCGATGATGGGCGCCCCGGTGATCATGGCGATATGGGGGCCGCTGTTGAAGAGCGAGGTGGCCAGCGCCCGCTCCTTCCGGGGAAACCATTCGGAGATGGCTTTGATGGCGGCGGGGAAATTCCCGGATTCGCTGACTCCTAAAAGGCCGCGCCATACCGCAAGAGAGGAGATTGAGCCTACAGTGGCATGCATGGCCGCCGCAAACGACCAGGAAATAATGGAGAGCAGGTAACCGAGCTTTGTCCCGGCCCAGTCGATAAATTTGCCTGCGGCCAGAGAGCCGAAAGTATATCCGAACTGGAAGAAACTCAGTACATAGGAGTACTCGATGTCGGTAATGTTCAGATCCCGTTTTATTTCCGGAATCACTATCGAAAGCACGATACGGTCGAAATAATTGATCGTGGTTGCAAAAAAGAGGAGTGAAACGATGACCCAGCGATAGGAGCTAAAGGATGTGCGGTTGTTTTCCTGCATGGTTTATCCTGATTAATACAGCCCCCTGATGCACCCCGACTTTTACAAAGCAAAAGCCGGGGACCCGCATCCCCCAAAGGGGGACTTAACAGACTGAAAGACAAAGCAAAAACATAATAATCATTTGACAACAAGAACGCAAGAAAATCCGGAAAAAGAAGAGTACTCTCATCCCTTCACCGAAACCGGAGCCGCCGGTTTATGTGAACGGCGGGTCCGCGCCATGTGAATGGCCATGCCTCCCACGATTAAAAGAAGTCCCTGAAAAGCATAGAATGGAATGGGAATTCCGAGGAACAATTGAAAACAAAGGAGAGTCATGAATGGCACAAGATAGAGCACCCCGGTGAGGAGAGACACATCATCGGTGGAACCCTGCGCGGTCAGCCAGAGGAAAATTCCCAGGACATTGGTGGCAATACCGTTGTAAAGGGTTCCTGCAATTTCGACAGCGCCAGAGGGGAGGGAAAGTTCTCCTCTTACGGAAAGGATAAGGAGCAGCGCTGCAGCGCTGTACCCGTGGAAATAGAACAACGATGTTACACGGTCGAAGGCGGTTTTTTCGGAGAGGACACAGAACAGTCCGAATGAAGCCCCGGCGCCCAGGGCGCACAGGTACCCGCTGATATAGGAAGGCATAAACGCGGTGAAAGCGCCCCCTGATACGATAAGCGCCGCGCCGGAAAAACCCAGTATAATCCCGAAGAGCTTGGTTAAACCTGCTGACTGTCCGAGAATGGGAATGGTAAACAGGGCGATGAAAACCATGTAGGTGGATTGAAGGACGCTTGCTTCCGGGACCGGCGAGGTTGAGTAAGCCGTATATTTCATAAAGAAGTATCCACCGAAACCGAGAAGCGAAATGATGACGAGCCTGGCATGGTCCTGAAGGCGATATGAAAACAACTCCCCGGCTCTTCCATGAAAGATAAGGTAGGCCAGAACACCCAGCGCCCCGCACACACAGCTCCAGGCGCCGAACTGGAGCGGGGAGAGAGATCTGAGTGTCACCACCTCAACCGTGCCGCCAAAGCCCCACATAAAAACTACCAGTGTTACATACATCCAGATGTGAAAGGGGATAGGTGATCGAGCGGGATGGGTATGACCGTTTATGTCTGAACCATGATTCATCGGATTATATGATTACCATGATTGAAAGAAATCTGAACATAGAGAGGCTTTTTCAAAAAAAGGATAGGAAGGGGGCTGCATCAAACAATCTCGACTTTTGCAAATAGCTCTTGATTTATAGGATTAAAGGATTACCAAGATGCTGAAAAAAATCAGGTTAATCCCTTAATCGAGTGAATCATGGTTTAAACTGTCTTTTCATCATCTTTTATCACTTGAATCACACGCATCAGTGGTTCAGACAGTCTTTCTCTTTGGGCTTTGGGCTTAGACTCTGTTACTTCTTTACCTCAAATCCCACTATTTCGCCGGCGCTTGAGTAGTTCACTGCGGTAACCTGTTTGACTGCTTTTCCGCCGGCAGCTTTCGAATAGAGCGCGTTAAGGGTATCGAGCGAAGGCGCCGGCCCGGCGAAGACTTCAACAGTGAACTGAATTATTTCCTTGGCGGCGAGGTCCTTGCGGCCGACCACCGTATTATGAATATCCACCCAGGCGTTGCAGAGCGCGAAAACAGATTGCGCCCCAACTGAGGGCAGCCATTCTCCCCTGCGGTAGAGGATGTTCCCTCTCGCAGGGCTGCTGCCAAGCATCCAGACAGTGCCGTCCGCGCTGTCCGGGCAGCGGCTGACACCTTGTTCCCTTGGGCCGTAGGTGGAATAGTAACTGGGACGGTCATTTTCGATTACCGTTTTAAACCTGCTCGACCAGGCCCCGGTGCCGACCCGGTCGAAAACGCCGTCCTTGTTCAGGAATACGACATCACGGTAATGGAAAGTCCGGCGGTAGACATTATCGAACGGGTAGAGATCGCAGTATTCCACCGAACTCCAGCGTTTTCCGTCATCAAGAGGAGTGAAGTCAGCCCGGATGCCGAATGTGATGCGTCCTGGATTATACTTTGCGGTTACTTCATATACGGAAAGCCCCGTGCCCTGCATGTTCACTCCGGTATAGATGAATTGAAGAGATCCCGGGCCGTTTTCCGTGATTGAGAATCCGCGGGTGTGATTCATGAATGTGTCGTTGTTTACTCCGTTTCTGACCCAGTAAAGAGGCAGTTTGGCCATAGCATAGTCTTCCTTGCCGGGAAGGGTTGCCTGATATATCTCCCCCGTGGTCACGTGGAAACGGAAGAGCGGTTTGGCAGTACAGGCTTCTGTCCATGCCTCATAGGTTTCCAGGTCGGAATACATCTGGTACACAAACTGCATCCCCGGACTGCGGGTAAGGGTCACCGTGGTTTTTATTCCTTTTCCCGCGGTGAATGCGACGCCGCCATACCGCGCTGGACCGGTTGTATCTTTGAGCATGGGTACCATCGGGTCCTCGATACGGTCGCCGTCATTGAACAGCGCAAAAGAAGCCTTTTCACCATTCACCTTGATTCCGCAGGCGCTCTTTCCCTGTAGATTCCAGAGCCGCATATATATCGGCAAGTCATAATTTCCGGAAGTATTATCGAAAACAACTTCAGTGTCTCTCCCTTTGGAATCTATCTCATACACCCCTTCGATTTCGTTGTAATATTTGAATTCACCGTTCTTCACCTGCGGTTTGATCGGATTCTGGTGGGATTTCCAGTCTTCTTCCGCTTTCATTGAATTGGCGCCCAGGAAGACAGCCATGATACCGTTCAGAGCGGTATAGGAACCCTCCGGCACTTTCAAGCTGTCGCCGTTCAGCCAGAGAAAGTCCAGCCCCTGCACTCCGCTTGCTGAATAGTGCGCGAGCATGCCGGAGCCGGCGCTTCGTTTCCAGCTCAGAGGATTTCCGCGCTGGGAGATCCAGGCAGGCCATTTTTCATAGAGCTCGTCGGTCTCGGGGTTTTTGTCGATTTCGTTCAGATAAAGGTAGGTGGGATACTGGCCGCGCAGCCATCCTATCTTCGTCGAGAACCGCTCGGAGTTATTCAGCAGGATGTTGAACCCGTTCGGATCATCCCCGAAAGGCTCAAATCTCACGTTTTCCTTGGGTATAACCTGTGAGCCTTTCAGGAGCAGCTCGGCATTGCTGCCGGGAACAGCCCCTTTCAACCCCGCGCTTACGATCGTGCCGCCGCCGCTTTCATAATCAAGGAACAGGCTGGGAACCAGGAAGACCCGCTCGCTGTAAACATATACATCAAGGGTGCCGCTGCCATGGGGTATGCCGTCCTGGGACATCATGCTGAAATAAGCCCTCGCGGCCACCCGGCCCGGTCCCTGATCGATGATCTGAATGCGGGCGGCGCTGTCGAAAGCCTGATCAAGCTCGATGGAATGTCCTCCGCTCCGGATGACCGCATGCAGTCCGGCATACATCAGCACCGCGCCGGATGTATCGATTTTCTTTTCCACGCCGGTTGACTGCCCGATCATGTAAATGGACATGCCGTTCGAGCCATCGAGCACAACCACGGTGTTCTGGCAGGAAAGAATGTGGAATTTACCGCTATGGACCACCGGGGCAGTAACTGCTGGATAGGGAACGGGAAGATTTGCCGCGAGAACAGGAGAAAAGCCAAAAGCCCAGAATATAAAGCCTAACGTGAGAAGACAAGGATGAAGTATGAAGGATGAAGGATAAAATGATCGCCTAAAGCCCAAAGTGCAATACCTTAAGAAGAAATTAAAAAAATCAGCAGCTAACGAAGCGGTAAGCCCGGAGAATTTGAACAGGGGTGATTTCATGGATTTCCTTTCCGAGAATATTCTATAACTTCGAAGTCCGATCCCTTCAGCCTCCGCAACAAGATATGTGTGCAAAATAGTATCATTATGAAAAGCTGTCAAGCAAATAATTGGTTTAAAGAAACCTTTGAAATACTGTTCCTCGCAAAGTCCGCAAAGTTCGCAAAGAAAAAATACTTGTTTCAGTAATTTTTATTGTATTCTCCCGCATACAAAGCTTGGGATATCTACCTGAGCATGAGCCAGTCCCCGGACTTTTCAAAAACATAGCTGTACTTCCGGCCCTCTTTCTCAAACGCCACTGTCAGATTCCCCGCAGAATCGAGGTTCCGCCGGACCGATGTGGTTATAAGCCGGGCTTCACTGTCGTCCTTCACCGGGAGAATCACATGCGCCGGGACGGTTTTCCCGCTTGAAGCCTTGACCACTGTTCCGTTATAGGGAATCGATACCACCTGCGATTTCTTAAACACCGCCATGTAGGTGTGGTGATCCGGCCGGAAGGAGAACGCCCCGTCCATAACCGGTATAAGCGCCATCGTTCCGCTCCTGCCTGAAATCAGGGTATAGCCGTCTTTGACACTCTGGGTGCATTCGGAATGGAATCTGGCCTCTATTTCAGCGCCCGGCTCCGACATGACCTCGTCAAGGACGACTGTAACCGCTGGTTTTTCAAGGATGATATGACGGCGCCAGCCTTTGAGCTCCTTCCGGGGATATGCTTTCGTCGGGTCCATCAGCACGTAATCGCGGGAGGTTCCTGTCCGGAACTCCAGAATTTTCCCGCCAATGCCGAGATCGAACGGTTTGTCCTTCAGTTTTCCGGGTATCTGCTGTTCGCCGTTCACGAATATGAGGTTGTGACCGGCGCTCGATGCATACGGTGTATCGTATTTTTTCGGGCCGAAATACAGCTCGTCATACTCGCCTGTGCCGAGATCGCGAATATATGCTTCGCCGCGCCAGTATACCATGAACTGGCCGACATCGAGATGCCCGTGGTGCGGGTCGTCGTTTCGCCCGGCTTTGCAGGCGACCATGACTTTTTCAGGGTCGGTGAAATCGCTGCGCATGACCGCCCAGCCTATCGTTCTGAACTGTTTCGATGCCTGTGAAGGGAGCTTGCCTTTAACCCGGGCAGTCGGCCAGATGATGTCAAGGATATCGGACGGTTTGCCGTAGAGGTTTTCCAAAAGCCAGGCCGCTTCAGGGTTGCCGGTCTCTATGACTATTTTGTTGATCAACTGGCGCGACCCGATAAGTCCGTTGCCACCCGAGTCGGCGAAATTCACAAACTTTCCCGGTGGGACATGGAGATAAAGAGGAAAATTGACCGGATCGTCTTTGAATTTCGGATGATGAAAGAGGTTGTATGCGCCGCCGGTGAGCCTGCTTAAGGCTGCATTGAAAAGCATCGGCTTATTGAACGTGTGGCTCCAGTAGCTCCCGCCTTCTGCCCAATCGCCGTCCAGACCGACTTCGTCAAAGGTTCTATTGATGCGGTTGTACGATTCGGTGACGACATCGACAAGCTGTGGGCTTTCGGTAAGCATGGCGAGCGACGCCAGTCCGACACCGTTGCAGCACCATGCGCACCAGATGCAGCGATAGGCGGTGGCCCACCAGTGCAGGTCCCAGTTCCCCCTGACCCGCGAAACGGCATGGCTCAAAAGGCCGCTTCTGATCCAGTCCCGCTGTTCGCGGGTAAGCGCCGGATAGAGCCAGTCATAAGCGCAGGCGAGCATTGCGGCGGTGTCGCTGGTCACTATCTCGTATGTGAACATGACCTGGTCGTCGGGAACGTTCCAGGGCATGACACGACCGTAGACGATGGGAAACTGGTGCGCCCGGAAAACCCAGGTGGGCGTATCGCAGAGTTCCTTTACAAATTCGAAAGCTTTCTCCGCATATTTTCGCTCGCCGGTCATCTGGTAAACGAATGCGAGGTTATAAGCCGCCGTCCGGTAGCTGTACAATATGGTGATGAACTCGCTGCCACCGGTGTTGTCGAAGAGCTGAGGGCCTTTGTCTTTAGGCTGCGGGGGCATCGGGTCCACAGGGGTATAGAGGAGACGGTTCGCTTCGGCAAGGAGACGCGTCATGATGTCGCTGCATTCCGGGTTTCCCTTGATACGGGCGATGATTGCCGGTTTTTCCTGGTCGCTGAAGATAAGGTAGGGATGCTTAAGGTTCTTTTCAAGAGCGCCGGAGACATCGTTTTGTGTTACCTCGGTATGGGCGCATGGGGTGATGAGAAGAACAATAAGAATGAACAGCGCCGCTTTTGTCATGAGCATGGTACACCCTTTCATGTAATTCAAGTTATTGATATTTTTGCTCCGGTGAGTAAAGAGTGACATCGGATGACGCCATGCCGAACTTGTTTCGGCATCTATTCCAAATATTGGTGTCAATATTTATTCGCCGGAGCAATAGTGATAAGAAGATCGGTAAAAAAAGGTGTTTATTGATCAGATAGACCCTGAAACGAGTTCAGGGTGACACGTGCAACTGAATCTGGAAAAAAGTTTCATTCTATCTTCTGTCTTCTATCTTCTGTCTTCTGTATTCTGTATTCTGTATTCTGTATTCTTATTTTCATCCTTCATCCTTCATCCCTGCCTTTTCTTCCCTGCCCTCTCGAAGATTTTCCCGATGAGATCATCGAAAGGGATTCCCGAGGCCGCCGCCTGCCGTACAAAAATCCCTGAGACAGGCGAAAGGCCCGGCAGCGCATTTACTTCCAGCAGGAAAGGGACGCCCTGCGAGTCGGTGCGGAAATCCAGCCGGGCGTAATCACGGCAGCCGAGGATATGCCAGGCTGAAAGCGCCATGTTTTCCAATTCGTTGGCGTCAATACCGGAGGGAGACATGTCGAGCATATCGGTTTCACAGCGTTTGTATTCGAAGCTGAAAAAGGGAATCCCCTCCTCGTGTCCGAGCAGCACCTCGCAGGTTCGCAGCACGCCGGGAGGATCGTTTCCGAGAAGGCCCACACAGAAATCACGGCCTTCGAGATATGGTTCCACCAGAGCAGGCTGTTCATACTTTTCGATGATGACGCCGATTCTCTCCCGAAAGGAATCCATGCCGGACACCAGGGATTTTCCGCAGATTCCGCGGCTGGAACCGTCGCAGTTTGGCTTTACGAATGCCGGAAACCCGAAAGGCGGCGGAGAGAGAGGGATGTCGCGGCATACGATGAAATCGGGGGTACGGATACCTGCGTCCCGAAGGATATGTTTGGTCAGTGCTTTGTCCATGGTCAGGGCCATTACTGCCGCATCTGAGCCGGTACAGGGTATCCCCAGCATGGAGCAGAGCACAGGGACGAAAGATTCCCGGTCACGGCCTCCCCAGCCCTCGGCGATGTTGAACATCAGGTCGGGCGGATCGCTCGCCAGCCGGGAAAGGAGCATCGCGTCGCAGGGAAGGGAAACCACATCCCCATAGGCGGAAAGCGTCCGGGCAATCGCTGCGATGGTTTCCGGAGTCTCATATTCGGCATGAAGGTCACTGTTTTTGAAAGAGGGATCCTTTACGTTGTATGAAAAACCGATCCTGGTCATGCGCCCTCCAGACCGGCGCAGTATTCGCCGATGAGCTTAAGCGCCCGGCGGAAGGAATCCGGCTCCTGGCCGAGATTGATCCGGAAGTGGCTCTCCGTTTCGAATGTGCTCCCGGGCAGAACGAACACACCGTGTTTTTCCATGAGTCCGCGCGCAAATACATCCGATGATATTCCCTGCTTAAAGGCGGGAAACGCCACCGCTCCGGCTTCCGGCAATATGAGAGAAATGCCGTCGGTTTCCTTCACCATTCCTTCCAGCGCGGCAAGATTCCTTCGCAGAGTCTCCCGGTTCGGCTCGATGAACGCGGAAACATGTTCAAGCGCAGCCGCTGCCAGAAAATCACTTACCGGCGAGAGGGTGTGGGTCAGGTAGTCGCGGAAATCGCGCACTTTGGCTATGAGTTTTTCCGGAGCGGCAATCCACCCCACCCGCAGCCCTATCACCCCGAAACACTTGGTCAGAGAGCCGGCGGCGATCACATTTTCATCGGGACGGGCAAGCGTCCTCAGGGGACTTTCACCGTTCAGGGGTAGAAAGCGGTAATGCTCATCGGAGATAACTGTTGCTCCGTGGAATGCGGCTTTACGTATTACAGTTTCTGCTGCATCTTTCGGGAAAAGCCGGCCGGAAGGATTATGCGGGGTATTGATCACCACTACTCCCGTTCTGTCGTCTATCATCCGGCATATCTCATCCGGATCGGGCAGGAAACCGCTCTCCGCCCGGAGCAGGTAAAATCGCAGTTCTGCCCCAAGCGCCCGTGGAACCTCATAAAGCGCCTGGAATGAAGGCAGTGGAACAACCGCCCTGGAGCGCCGGTTCAAAAGGAGATTGAACAGGATAAAAAGGGCCTCGCTCGTTCCGGTTGTGACCGTTATCTGCTCGAACCCGATCTTTTGATGGTAAGTCGAGAGGATGGCGCGGCGGAGACGGCCGCTTCCACGGGTATCGTTATCTTTGAGAACAAGGGACGCCAAAGAATCCAAACCAAGACCGCACCGTTCGAGAAGCGCACCGACCGTGCAATCCGGCATCCCGCTCTCACCGAGATTGTAGATGCAGGTATCCTTATAGGATGCGAGCCAGTCTTCCATGATAAAACGGCGTATATTCACAGTAAAACCTTTGGTTAAATCTCTTGTTTCCACAAAAATCTTTAATTTATTCTCTCGCAAAGTTCGCAAAGTCAATAAAGAAAGGAAAAGACAGGAAATTCGAATGTATAACTAATAATTTATGGTATCTAAGTAATTTTAACATACTGCGGGAGAATACAATAAACATTTTTGAAACAAGTATTTTTTCTTTGCGAACTTTGCGAACTTTGCGAGAAACAGTATTTCAAATGTTTCTCACAGTGTAACTCCAAAAGACAATTGAGCGAGAGCTTCATTCACTCTCTCATTCAGTGGCCTCGAATCCTTTTCTGCCATGCGCTCCCTCCATTTTTTAACACATTCGCAGGAGTCATAGTCGAGAGATTCCCTGTCGCGGAAGATATTATACCGGTTCAAGAGGCCGTCGATCAGACGCTCGGTGCAGCGGGGACAGCCGTGGGGAATGCTCTGGGGGAGCGGCATGTGCAGGAAAGGGCTGACATAGGGTCTTATCTCCGGTACCACGGCTCTCAACACCTCGTAGAGAGAATACAGAGAGGGAAGCCGGAACAGCCCCCGTCGGCAGAGTAATTCGGTAAGCGTGTACCGCTGGATGGTCAGCGGCTCGATGTGAATTTCATCCGCTCCCAGGTCACGGGCGCAGCGGATGGAACAAATGGAATCCTCCACCGCTTCCGCCTCAGTGAGAAACGGAATTCCGAGAAGAATATAAATCTGGATTTCGGCGAAAGGCTTTGCTTTCTCCACCGCACGGCCGATTTCATCACGGGTGCAGCCCTTGTTGATACAAAGATTCCGTTTTTCATCATCCGCGGTTTCCAGGCCTATGGCGATGGAAAGGCTCTTCCCGGGACCGAGCACATTCCGGAGATCGCCTATCAGATTTTCAAACACATATTCTGCCCTGCTCTCCAGAATTATTTTTTGAACGGAAGGGAAATTCCGTATCTCCCGGAGAATATTCCGAAGCGCTTCGGGAGGCAGCTCCCCGGGATTGAGCACGGAACCTGAGTTATAGAGCGAGATGATACGGATCCGGCTGAGATCATATCGGGCAATTTCGCTGCGGAATTGGGCCAGGAATTCTGCCGCCGAAGGCATTTCACCGCGGGTGGTGCCTGCGTAATGTCCGCACATGGAGCATCCGCCTCCACAGTTTACCCAGGTGCATCCAGGACTGCGCAAGGTAATCACCAGGCGTTCGGCCGGGAGTCCGTGGATATAACCGGTGCGGATATCGGATGATGCCGCTCGATCCCACGCATATCGAACCGCAGGAGTGGAGATCCGTAGAGAATGCAGAACATCCTGAAGGGATCCATATACAGTATTGGTCGGATTATCCATCATGAACCAGTGGCGGATTGAATCAGTAGGCGATCAGAGATTGTATATTGTAGCCGTCGAGCTTTTCCCTGCCTTTGAGGAAACCGAGTTCCACCACAAAAAACACTCCGACCACTTTCGCGCCGGTTTTTTCCACCAGCCGCACAGCAGCCTGCATGGTTCCTCCTGTAGCCAGGAGATCATCGATGAGCAGCACCCGGTTGCCTTTTCCGAAGGCATCCGTGTGCATCTCAAGAGTGTCCGTGCCGTATTCGAGGAGGTAGGTTTCCCGGATGGTTTCGTAGGGAAGCTTGCAGGGTTTACGTATCGGCACAAAGCTCACGCCCAGTCTATAGGCTGCGGCGGCGCCGAAGATGAATCCCCGCGCTTCTATGCCGGCCACACTGGTGATATGGAGATTTTCAGCCGCTTTGACAAGACGGTCGACAGTTTCCCGGAAAGCCAGGGGGTTTTTCAGAAGAGGGGTAATATCTTTGAATATGATTCCCGGTTTCGGAAAATCAGGTATATCGCGGATAATCGATTTCAGGTCCATCATCTCTCCATTTCAGAATTCTATGCCAAAACTGGTGTAGTAGTTCGTGGGTTCAACCCAGTCAACCTCCAGATCGGAAACGAGGCCAAACCGGGGCCCCTCTTTCACCACCGCCACAAACTCATCTAAAAGGTCTTTCTGTCCCTCGGAATGGATTTCGACAGAACCGTCCTCACGGTTCCTTACCCACCCTTTGATGCTGTAACGGGAGGCCTGATCCCGTACAAAAAAACGGAAACCAACCCCCTGCACCCTGCCTCGGACAATCATATGAACCGCATGTATCAAGGTCTGAGGCATTTTTCCTCCATGCCGAATCAGCGCCGATATCGTATATAAAAAACAAAAAACGGTGATTTTTGGCAAGTTGTTTTTCGCAGGAGATGTTTCGTATATTATTACAAGGACAAAACACCAACTCTCAGAGATGTGTTTTCAGATAAAATGAAGAATGAATCGATCGTGCCGCACAAAGTGCCATCTGCCGACCTGCACCGGAAATCTCCCTGGATTTTTCTTATAAGCCTGGCAATTTCCCTGGTTTTGACTGTGCCGCTTTTGTTTTTCCCCTTTTACGGTCAGGAGAGCGGAGGGAAAAAATTCACACCTGCTCCGGTGATCATCATGCTTCAAAATATTCCGGAAACCCGCCAGGTGTTGCGTACCCCTGCGCCTCCGAAACCTTTCATTCCAAGCGCACAGCCCATCGCTTACGAAAAGGCTGTCGCGCCGGAGGCTGTCACCATACCGGACACAAAACTGGAACAGGAGGCGGTTCCACAGGCGCCACCGGCCCTTCTCGTCCCGGACAAGGGAGGAGCGGACACCCTGAAGAGCGCCGCCGCCGAGGAAAAATCCATCTACAAATACCTTGAAGTGAAAGAACCCCCCCAGCGCATCAGAACGGTAGTTCCGGAATATCCGGAAATGGCTTCCCGCGCCGGGATAGAGGGCACTGTATATCTCAAGGTGCTGGTGAACAGCAAGGGACTGGTGGATTCAGTGGAGGTTCAGCGGGGGCCGAAAATATTCCAGAACTCAGCAATCAAAGCCGCACAGTCTACTACATTTGCTCCTGCCCGGCAGAATGATAAAGCGGTGGCCTGCTGGGTGATTCTTTCATTCCGTTTTGTCAGGGAAAACAAGCAGCCCTAACGCTTAATCCGTGTAGTTTATGCCACATATTTGCCGTCGCGGGTACGACCGTTCTTGGTCAGGTCATCTGATGCGATACTGCCGTCCAAAATATGAACGATACGGTTCGCGTGTTCGGCGATGTAAAGCTCATGGGTAACCAATATTAAGGTGTTGCCCTTCTCATGCAGTTTCTCAAATATTCCCATGATCTCTTCACCGGTTTTGGAATCCAGATTCCCGGTCGGTTCGTCCGCCAATACAATGGAAGGATTATTTACCAGCGCACGGGCCAGGGCCACTCTCTGCCTCTGCCCGCCGGAAAGCTCATTGGGGCGGTGATTCATGCGAGACCCAAGGCCGACGGAATCGAGCGCCGTTTTCGCCATTTCATCGCGGACATGCTTTTTAACACCGGCGTAAATCAGCGGCAGTTCCGTGTTATGCAAAGCGTTGGAACGTGAAAGGAGATTGAAATTCTGGAACACGAAACCGATTTCCTTGTTACGGGCTTCGGCGAGTTCATCATCGGACATCTCCGAAACCTTCTTGCCGTTCAGGATATAAGTTCCAGCCGAAGGTGTATCCAGGCAGCCGACAATGTTCATAAGTGTGGATTTCCCCGATCCTGATGGTCCCATGATGGCTACATATTCATTCTTCTCAATTGCCAGATTAATTTCCCGGAGTGCGTGAACCGTTTCTCCTCCAACCTCATAGTTCTTGTTGATGTTTTGCATTTCAATTAACATGGCAACTCCCTGCTCTTTTTGATAATCAAAAACAATACTCGATTTTTTCACATATTAGACAAACTTGCCGGTATTTTAGTTTAATTAGGAAGTATACTCAATTTCCATCGTTTTTGCAAAATAGATTATGACGACATAAATAATTGCGCATGTTTTGAGTGTTTAGATCCTGAAACGAGTTCAGGATGACACGTGTCATGCCGAACTTGTTGCCGCTTCTCGGGAACGGTGAAACCGTTGCCGTTTCTCGGGAACGGTGAAACCGTTTCGGCATCTAATTTGAAAAGAAACGCAATAAAATATATTTCACATTGCCTGTTCACCGCTGACCGGAGCCGGACATTCTGCAGCAGAGGATACTGTTCCGGGATTAGTTTTCGGGGAAGATGCCATTTCTTTTGAAAAATACTCTTCATAGAGATGACGCTCCCGCTCACGGTCGGCGGCGGTCAATTTCCAGTAAACGAGTAAGGCCAGCCCGGCGCCAAAAAGAATGAAACCGACAAGCTGAAATACAGGAGAATTTGGTGTTTGAAGGTAATAAGAGATAATTGCCGCAAGACCCAGTGCGGTTAAAAGCAATCCTCTCAGCAGGTTTTTTTCCCCGGGATAGCTTGGTGTTGAAACGATGGGGTTTATTCCCTTGCGAATCATCT